>NZ_CP168940.1:0-66329 GCF_051122455.1 Dechloromonas sp. ARDL1 | reverse complement strand
CCGAGTTGCCCGGTCGCACGCTGCGAATCTTTGAGGTCGGCCATGTGATGGAGGAACTTGCCATCCGCTGGCTGCGCCTTGCTGGCTTCGACCTCTACACCCGCAAGCAGGATGGCGAGCAGTTCGGCTTCTCAGTCGCGGGCGGCCGCATCCAGGGGCATGTCGACGGCGTGATTGCCGGTGCTCCCGCCGCGTTGAACTTGTCGTTTCCCATGCTTTGGGAGTGCAAAACCATGAACGACAAGAACTGGCGCGACACCGCCAAGAAGGGGGTAGCTGTCACCAAGCCCATCTACGCCGCACAGATGGCGATCTACCAGGCGTACATGGAGCCGAGCATTCCTGGCATCGCATCCCAACCGGCACTGTTTACCGCCATCAACAAGGACACCCAGGAGCTCTGGCTGGAACTGGTGCCGTTTGATGCGGCGCTCGCGCAGCGCATGTCGGATCGGGCCGTCAAGGTCATCCAGGCCACCGAGGCCGGTGAGTTGCTACCGCGCGTGGCAGCCGAGCCGAGTTTCTACGAGTGCAAGTACTGCGCCTGGGCGCGAAGGTGTTGGAGCGAGCAGGGTGTGAACGCATTGGGGGCGCACTCATGAATGCACGTCTTCCTCAACCCGTCATCGAGGCATTGACGGTGAGCACCCGTCGCCAGAAACCCTTGATCGGTGCATCCCTTCTGGAGCGCCTGCTGCTGCGCCATGTCGCGGTTGTATGTCCGGAATCGCGGCTGATCGTGGCGGTGATCAAACAGGCCTTCGTTGACCTGTGCTCGCCCTCGAAGCATCAGCGTGCCGAGGCCCGGCGATTTTTCCAGGATGGTCGCCTAGAGCTCTGGTGCGATCAAGTCGGCCTGTCGCCCGACTTCATGCGCGAAATTGCCATCAAGGCGGGCTACCTGAATCCGGCAGATGCCACCGAAGGAGGTGGCCATGCTTGATTTCAATGGTCATGACGATGTTGGCTCTCCTACAGGCGGTAATGCCGAGCGGGATGAGTTGCGCGCCGCTTTGTTGGTTCGACTGGAGGGCGTGCTGTGTGCCCTGTTTCCGGCCGGCAAGGTCGTGCACGGCAAATTCGTGGTCGGCGATGTCTTGGGCAGTCCGGGGCGCAGCCTGGAAATTGAGCTCGACGGTGAGCGTGCCGGTCTGTGGATCGATCGCGCCACGGGCAATGGTGGGGACATCTTTGCGCTCATCGCCGCGCACCGTCACTGGGACACCCATCGCGATTTCGCTGCAGTGCTGGGTTTCGCCCGCGAACTGCTCGGCCGCGCGCCCGCTGTGTCGCCCGTCAAACGCAAGGCCAGCGCGCCCGTGGATGAGTTGGGGCCCGCCACGGCGAAATGGGACTACTTGGCCGCCGACGGCAGTCTGATTGCCTGCGTGTATCGGTACGAGCCGGCTCCGGGCCGCAAGGAGTTTCGGCCATGGGATGCCAAGCGCCGCAAGATGGCGCCGCCCGATCCGAGACCATTGTTCAATCAACCTGGCATCGTCTATGCAGAGCAGGTGATTCTGGTCGAAGGAGAAAAGTGCGCTCAGGCCTTGATCGATGCCGGCTATTGCGCGACCACCGCGATGCATGGTGCCAATGCGCCCATCGACAAGACCGACTGGTCACCCCTGCAGGGCAAGGATGTCCTGATCTGGCCCGACCGCGACAAGCCCGGCTGGGACTACGCCATGAATGCGGCCGAGGCGGTCATGGCGGCCGGTGCGCATCATTGCGCGGTGCTGATGCCGCCAGCCAATCCGACGGAAGATTCGCCGCAGGGCGCTGCGGATGGGTGGGATGCGGCCGATGCACTTGCCGAAAGCTTTGATGTACAGGGCTTCCTTGCCGATGGCGAGCGCATCCAGTTTCAGCCATCGACCCCCGAGTCTGCACAAGCGGCAGATCCGACCGAGCAATCGGTCTGGGCGACGGAAGACGCTCTGGCGCTGACTTTCTCCGGCCGTTATGCGCAGGACTGGCGGTATGTTGCCCTGTGGGGCAAATGGGTGTTCTGGACCGGGAAGCGCTGGCAAACCGAGGAAACTCTGGCGGCCCACCACCTGATGCGGCAGATCTGTCGTGAGGCAGCCCTCAAGGCCGATTCGCACCGGGTAGCCGCCAAACTTGCCAGCAGCGGCACCGTGGCTGGGTTGGAGCGGCTCGCACGCTCCGACCGGCGTCATGCTGCTACTGCCGATGAGTGGGACGCGGATCCCTGGTTGCTCAACACGCCGGGCGGCGTGGTAAATCTCAAGAACGGTGTGCTGCGTTCTCACGATCGCCTGGATCGGCTAACCAAGATCACGACCGCCACGCCATCGGGGGACTGCCCCACATGGCGGCAATTCCTGAATGAAGTCACGGGCGGTGATCAGACCTTACAAGCCTATCTGGCGCGCATGGCGGGGTATGCCCTGACGGGGTCGACCCGTGAGCACGCTCTGTTCTTTCTGTATGGCACGGGTGCCAACGGCAAGTCGGTGTTCGTCAACACCCTGGCCACCATGCTGGGTGATTACGCAACCAATGCGCCCATGGACACGTTCATGGAAACCCGCACGGACCGGCATCCGACCGATATGGCCAGCTTGCGCGGGGCACGCTTCGTCGCAGCGATCGAGACCGAGCAAGGGCGGCGCTGGGCCGAATCCAAGGTCAAGAGCCTGACCGGTGGTGACAAGATCTCTGCCCGTTTCATGCGCCAGGATTTCTTTGAGTTCATGCCGCAATTCAAGCTGATCGTGGCCGGCAATCACAAACCGGCGATCCGCAACATCGATGAGGCCATGAAGCGGCGCCTTCACCTCATCCCGTTCACGATCACCGTGCCTCCGGAGCGGCGAGACAAGCATCTGCAGCAAAAGCTGCTCGCGGAGCGAGACGGAATTTTGGCCTGGGCCGTTCAGGGCTGTTTGGAGTGGCAGCGCTTGGGCCGGCTCGATCCGCCGCAGCAGGTGCTCGATGCCACCGACGAGTACTTCGAAGAGGAAGACGCCATTGGCGAGTTCCTGGACGAGGACTGCCAGCAGTCGCCCGTGGCGCGCGAGGCGATCTCCGCGATCTATCAGCGCTGGCGCGAGCGTGCCGAGCGGCGCGGTGAGTACGTGGGCACCAGTCGCTGGCTGACCCAGCAACTCATCAACCGTGGGTTTGCCCGCACACGCCTGCATGGCGGGGCCAAGGCCTTGTCCGGCCTGTCGCTCAAACCCCGCGATCCGGGTGGCTACATGCCCTATCGCGATGACTGACCCGAATGGGTGACCGAAAGTGACCGGCATCTCGTTATCTCTCTACACGTGTACGCGCGCAGGCGCGAGCGGATAACGAGAAACGGGTCACCTTCGGTCACCAAATGCCAAAAACACATGGAGTGACCAATGAACACAATGACCATCCTCGCCCTCGATCTGGGCACCCAAACGGGCTGGGCACTGGCCTGCCGCGACGGCAGCATCACCAGTGGCAGCCAATCCTTCAAACCCCAACGCTTCGAAGGCGGCGGCATGCGCTTCCTGCGATTCAAACGCTGGCTCACTGACATCAAGCAGTGCAGTGACGGCATTGATCACGTCATCTTCGAAGAAGTCCGCCGCCACGTCGGTGTCGACGCCGCCCACGCCTACGGCGGGTTCATGGGACAGCTGACCGCCTGGTGCGAGCACCATCAGATCCCGTACCAGGGCATCCCGGTCGGCACGATCAAGAAGCATGCGACTGGCAAGGGCAACGCCAGCAAGGACGAGATGGTGGCATCCGTCCGTGCACGTGGCCACGCCCCGGCTGATGACAACGAGGCCGATGCCATCGCCTTGCTCTACCTGGCCCGTGAGATGGCCGCAGAGGGGATGTGACATGAAAGTGCTGCAATACCGCTATCGCTGCCCTCTGGGCAATCTGCAGCCGACCACACCGGATCTTGACGCCATCAAGCGTGAAGGCTGGCGCACCGACCACATCCTGGTGGTGTCCGAGCACGACGACCGGCTGGACTGGGTCGAAAAGCAATTCGTGCGCAGGCTCGGCGAGCGTCTCTACGGGGATGGAGGTAAGCGCCATGACTGAGACACGTACCGAATGGACTGTCGAGGACGTGGCGGCCCGCTTCGCTGAGGCTGCCGAGACCGCGCACAAGCTACCCCGGGTTCGCCCGGGTGGGTACTTCAACCCATGGATGACCTTGGCCTTCCAGGTGCCCGAGCGTTACCCGGACCCTGAGCGGCTGTACCGCCCCATGCCGCCCAGCCCCCAAGCGGTGGAGAGGATGCTCGAGACCATGCGCTGGGTACATTGGCTGGAGGTGGAGCAGCGGCATCTGGTGTGGATGCGTTCAAACCGTTATCGCTGGGAGCAGATCGGTCGGCGGTTTGCCTGCGCAGCCCGCACCGCTCAGCGCCGCTTTGATGCCGCCATCCATCTGGTCACTCTGCACCTGAACCAAGGCCATTGAGTGAAGTCGCGGCAAGTTGATGGCTTGCGCGGGGTGACGCGGGATGGTGATGACGGATGCCAAAACATCCCCTGTCGCGTTTTACCCGGTTTCGGCCTACAGTTTCAGCTATGGTCAGGACAGCGGTGTGGGCAGTGGATGTGATCTTTGGATTGCAGCGGCCCATCCCGACAGATGCGGATCAATAGAAACCCCTGAGGGCTGATGCCAATCAGATGATTGCGGACTCCTGCGGAAAATCGATGGGTCCTTCCTGGCCAAAACGGTATGCGGGGGGCAACAGCGCGAGATTTCGATAGCGTCTGACCTTGAAATCAGGTTACCACCCGGCCAGGTTACCGGCCTGTGGTTACCACCGCCCCTGACAGTTACCACCCCCTGAAAATTTCCAACCCGCCCGGCGGCAACGCTCGGCGGGTTTTTCAATTCCATGACGCCCAACCTGCAGATCGAATACCGGACGATCGATGCGCTGCTGCCCTACGCCCGAAATCCGCGCACGCACTCGCCAGCCCAGATCGCCAAGATCGCGGCCAGCATCGTGGAGTTCGGCTGGACGCAACCCATCCTGGTCGATGGCGACAGCGGCATCATCGCGGGACATGGTCGCTTGGCGGCTGCGCGCAAGCTGGAACTGGCCGAAGTGCCGGTCATCGAGTTGGGCCACCTGAGCCCGGCGCAGAAACGCGCCTACGTGATCGCTGACAACCGCTTGGCGCTCGACGCCGGATGGGACGATGAGCTGTTGGCGCTGGAACTGGCCGAACTGTCCGAGGCTGGTTACGACTTGCTGCTGACCGGTTTGGAGGATGACGAGCTGGCCAAGATGCTGGCCGTTCTGGGCGACGCAGATGGGCAAGCGCCGGATGAGGATGAGACCAGCGAAGAGGACAACGATGTCCCGGAGCCACCCAAGCAGCCGATCAGCCGCCTTGGCGATGTCTGGCAACTGGGGCCGCACCGCCTGATCTGTGGCGACGCTTCCGATCCGGACGCCATCGCCACCCTGATGCAGGGCGAGCAGGCCAGCCTGTGCTTCACCTCGCCACCCTACGGCAACCAGCGCGACTACACCTCCGGTGGCATTGCCGACTGGGATGGCCTGATGCGTGGCGTGTTCGCGCAGCTGCCCATGGCGGTCGATGGCCAGGTGCTGGTCAACCTCGGGCTGATCCATCGCGACAACGAATTCATCCCGTATTGGGACCAGTGGCTTGCCTGGATGCGAACCCAAGGCTGGCGGCGCTTCGCCTGGTACGTCTGGGACCAGGGTCCGGGAATGCCCGGTGACTGGCAAGGACGCCTGGCACCGAGTTTCGAGTTCATCTTCCACTTCAACCGCCAGACCCGCAAACCGAACAAGACGGTGCCCTGCAAATTCGCCGGTCAGGAAACCCACCTGCGTGCCGACGGATCGTCCACCGCCATGCGCGGCAAGGACGGCCAGGTCAACGGTTGGACCGCTGCGGGTCAGCCGACCCAGGATCACCGCATCCCCGACTCGGTGATTCGGGTCATGCGCCACAAGGGAAAGCTCGGCAAAGACATTGATCACCCGGCCGTGTTTCCCGTGACGCTGCCGGTGGAGGTGATCGAGGCCTACACGCAGGAAGGCGAGATCGTCTTCGAACCCTTTGGCGGCAGCGGCACCACGCTGATGGCCGCCCAGCGCTCCGGCCGCATCGGTCGGGCTGTCGAAATCGCGCCCGAGTACGTCGATGTGGCGCTGATCCGTTTCCAACAGAACTTCCCCGGCGTGCCAGTCACTCTGGCCGCCACCGGAGAACCCTTTGACGTCGTCGCCCAGCAACGCAAAGCCGAGCGCCGGCAAGAGAGCGAACATGCAACTGTCTGAACATTTCGAACTGGCCGAGTTTCTGGTCTCGGAAACCGCTGCGCGTCGTGGCATTGCCAATGAGCCAACGCTGGAGGTCATCGAGAACCTGCGTCGGCTGTGTCAGTCCGTGCTCGAACCCCTGCGCGTGAAGCTGGCGCGCCCGGTGGTGATCACCTCCGGCTACCGATCGCCGGAGCTCAACCGTGCCGTGGGTGGCAGCAAAACCAGCCACCACATGCAAGGTCGCGCCGCCGATCTCATCGTGCCGGGTCTGTCGCCGTTGGCGGTCTGCCAGACCGCGCAGCAGATGAAGCTGCCCTGTGTTCAGATCATTCACGAGTTCGGACGCTGGGCGCATCTGGCGGTGGCCCAGCCGAATGAGCGCACCCAGTTGCTGACTGCCAAGCTGACGCAAGGCAAGACGGTCTACGAAGCGGGGTTGGTCCATGTCTGAACCTTGGCTCTCCACCCATATTGAGCGCTGGCCCACAGAAAAGCTGGTTCCCTACGCCCGTAACGCCCACACTCACTCCGAGGAGCAGGTGGCCCAGATCGCGGCCTCAATCGTCGAGTTCGGTTTCACCAACCCGATCCTGGCTGGCTCCGACGGCGTGATCGTGGCAGGGCACGGACGGCTGGCGGCTGCCCAGAAGCTGGGGCTGGACACTGTACCGGTGGTCGTCCTCGACCACCTGACCCCGACCCAGCGTCGGGCGCTGATCATTGCGGACAACCGCATCGCAGAAAACGCCGGCTGGGACGATGCCATGCTGCGCATCGAGCTGCAGTCGCTGCAGGAGGACGGCTTCAACCTGGACATCACGGGCTTCGATGCCGACGCCTTGGCGGAGATCATGGCCGGTGAGGAGACCACGGTCGATGGCCAAACCGACGACGATGCAGTGCCAGAGGCGCCGGTCACGCCGATCTCCCGACCGGGGGATGCCTGGGAGCTGGGAAACCACCGCCTGCTGTGTGGAGATGCCACCGATCCGGCAAGCTACGAAGCTCTGATGGCCGATGCCATAGCCGACATGGTTTTTTGCGACCCGCCTTACAACGTGGACTACGCCAACAGCGCCAAGGACAAGATGCGCGGCAAGGACCGTCCGATCCTGAACGACAACCTGGGCGAGGGCTTCTACGACTTCCTGCTGGCGGCCTTGACCCCAATGCTGGCGCGTTGTGCCGGGGCCACCTACATCGCCATGTCGTCCAGCGAGCTGGATACGCTGCAGCAAGCCTTCAGGGCTGCCGGCGGCAAATGGTCGACCTTCATCATCTGGGCGAAGAACACCTTCACGCTCGGTCGCGCCGATTACCAGCGCCAGTACGAGCCCATCCTCTACGGCTGGCCCGAAGGGGCCACACGCCACTGGTGCGGTGATCGCGACCAGGGCGATGTCTGGAACATCAAGAAGCCGCAGAAGAACGATCTTCATCCGACCATGAAGCCGGTGGAGCTGGTCGAGCGGGCCATCCGTAACTCCAGCCGCCCGGGTGACATCGTGCTCGATCCCTTCGGTGGCTCCGGCACCACCCTCATCGCCGCAGAAAAGTCCGGCCGCATCGGCTGGCTGATCGAACTCGACCCCAAATACGTGGACGTGATCGTGCGCCGATGGCAGGACTGGAGTGGGCAGGAGGCCTACCGGGAAGCTGATGCGGTCAAATTCAATGACCTGGCGGCAGCGGCTGGTATGGCGAACCCAGCTGACTCAGAGGAGGCCGACGCATGAAACAGTCGCGCCTGATGTCCCTGGTGGAGTCGCTGGTCAATGTGCTGGTCGGGTATGGCGTGGCAGTGGCCACGCAAATGGCGGTCTTCCCCTTGTTCGGTCTCGCCTTGTCGATCACGGAAAACCTCCTGATCGGTCTGATCTTCACGGCCGTGTCGATCGTGCGCAGCTGCGCGCTGCGCCGGGCCTTTGAAGCCCTGCGTATGCGTCAGTCGGCCACGGCCTCTTCGACGATCTCGCAGTGAATCACGAACCCGGTGAGGTAAGGCAGGCCCTTGGGGATGCCGTGCTGCTTGCTGGTCTGGCGCCCGATGGTCCAGCCCATCCAGCGTTGGGTGGCGGTATGGATCGCGTCCTTCAGGTTGGCGCCAGCGTGCAGTTCGTTCAGCACGTCATCGGCAAAGTGGCGACCGTGGCGGCTGTCGAGGAAGGTGCACACCGATTCGAGGGGCTGGTAGGTGGCGTCTGAGATCGCGGTCATCGCGATCGGCCAGGCGGCTGCGGCTCGTTCATTCATCGATCCCCAAAAGCCCCAGGCTTCGTTCTGGGTTGCAGGAATTTTTGCTTGCTGGGTGGTGGTCATCGTGGGCTCCATGTCTGTGTTGGCGATGACTCCATTGACGCGCTGTTCGATCACAAAGCCAAGGCTTTCACGATCATTCTCGGCGGCCGTGATCATTTCGCGACGCTGGCCAATTCGGCCTGGGCATTGGCAATCAGGTCCAGACGCAGGTTGGGCGTGATGTTGCAGGCCAGGGCGTTGAGCGCCCAGTTCATCACCTGCGATTTGTCCTGGGGCGTCTCGGCGGCATCGAGCCGCTCGATGTAGTGGTCCAGTTCACGCAGGCTGCGCTCCAGGGTGGAGCGGGCGGTCAGCAAGGCATCTCTGGCCTTTTGCTCGGTCATCTGGCGCATCAGGGTGTCGAGGTCGAGGGTCATGGTGGGGCTCCGTTCAATCGTTTGACGATGACCCCATTGACGCGCTGTTCGACACAAAAGCCAAGCCTTCACCCGAAGAAGATGCACAGCGTGGCGGCGGAGCCACTACCCAAGTCGGGCGGCGTAGCGCGCGTAGTCCCCGCCGGACGGATCGACGTACAGGTATGGGCGACCGGGGGCGTGGACTTCGACGCACAGGCGCCCCTGACCCACATACCCGCCCTTGCCGGCCAGCCAGCCGCGTGAGGCCAGTAAATTGGCAGCAAAGCCATCGAACTCTTCGGGTGTCATGGTCCGGGTCTCGGTCACGTAGACCACGTAGTCGCCGCTGGCGCTCATGTCCTTCAAGTCCACCGGCTTGCGCGCGAACGGCAGACGAATACCGAGTTGCTCGACCTGAATCTCCTGGCCCTCCCACTTCAGGGTCATGGGCGTGCGTTCAATGGTGATGGTCATGCTGGGCATGGCGGGCCTTTCTGTTTGCGTCGGTTCGGTACTTGGGGTGGCGTTCATGAGACCTCCGGTTCTGCGGCAACAGATTCAATGCGGTACACGCGTTGACCGCCGGTCTCTTTGGTGGAGGTGATGGTCAGCCCCAGGCGCTTCTTGAGCGTGCCCGCCAGGGTGCCGCGTACCGTGTGCTGTTGCCAGCCCGTGGCTTCCATGAACTGCGCGATGGTGGCGCCCTCGGGGCGTTGCAGCAGGCCAATGACCAGGGCCTGCTTGCTGTCGGCGCGGGTACGAACTGGCTTCTGCTTGGCCGGTGCCTGCCAAGTCGCCTCAGCGCTCTCGACGGCGGCCTCCAGCTCAGGATCGTCCAGTGTGATGGTCGGCGGTAAGGCTCCCGGTCGGGGCAAGCCCAGGGCGTCATAACCCTCGGCAGCAACCACCCAGTCGTCGCCGTCGGGCGTGATCAGGGCGCGTTTGAACAGGCCTTCGAGCACCTTGGCGCGGGCACCGCCCTTGATGTGCTCGGGGAACCAGGCGATCTTGCCGGCGCTGTCCTGCACGGCGCGCTCCAAGATAGCCTGCTGGTTGGGGTTGAGTGTGGTGGTCATGGCTGCCTCACGCTTGCAGGGTGGCGGTGCTGCAGTTGGCTGACAGGGTTTTGTTGGTCTTGCGGCTGCGATGCACCGGTTGCTTGGGCGTGCCTCCTGCCGCCCGCAAGCCAGCGTCAAACGCGGCTTGCAAGGCGCTCTTCACGCCCCAGACGCTGACGTCGTGGAAGTCCAGGCTGTCGCGGTGGCGTGTTTGCAGGGTTTCGATGAACAGGTGGTCCAGGGCAATCGATTCGAATAACAGCTCGATCTCATCGGGGGACAGTGCGGTGGGGGACATCTTCTTGGACATTGGGGGCTCCTTGGTGGTGGGTTGCTTGTCAATCGACATCCGCATTCACGCGCTGTGCGCCACAGAAGCCAAGCGCTTTTTAATCCCGGGTGATTCACTCGCCTTTGCCTGACCAACCGCATCCAGGAGGCCACCCACTTGCACTGAGTAGATCTTCACCATGGGACTGTCCATTCGCGCCTACGCGCGCCACCGAGGCGTGTCGCACGTGGCCGTCAAGAAGGCCATCGACACGGGGCGCATCACGCCCTTGCCGGACGGCACGATTGATCCGGTGGCGGCCGATGCCCAGTGGGCGGCCAACACCACACCGACCCGTCGGTCAGTAGCGGCCGAGCCTAGAGAAGTACCGCAGGCTACCGCAGCAGTCCGTGAGATGCCGCAGGGGCCTGCAAAAGCGGTACGCGAAACAGCTGACTCGCCGACGCCAGCGCTATCCACCGGCGGCACGTCGCTGCTGCAGGCGCGCACCGTCAACGAGGTGGTCAAGGCCCAGACCAACAAAGTGCGCCTGGCCCGCCTCAAGGGCGAACTGGTCGATCGCTCGCAGGCCGTGGCCCACGTGTTCAAACTGGCCCGTGCTGAGCGGGATGCCTGGCTCAACTGGCCGGCGCGGATCTCGTCACAGATGGCGGCAGGCCTGGGTGTAGATCCGCATTTGCTGCACGTCGCGCTGGACGCCGCCGTGCGCCAGCAGTTGCAGGACCTGGGCGATCTTCAGCCCAAGGTCGACTGATGAGTGGACTGATCATGGATGAGTCGTTTTACGAAGGCTGGGATGCGATCGAGCGAGCCTGGCGCGAAGGCCTCACGCCCGATCCGCTGCTTACGGTCTCCGAATGGGCCGACAAGCACCGAGTGCTTTCCAGCAAGGCGGCTTCCGAGCCGGGGCGTTGGCGCACCAGTCGCACGCCCTACCTGCGCGAGATCATGGATTGCCTGTCGCCCATGTCGCCGATCGAGCGGGTGGTCTTCATGAAGGGTGCGCAGGTTGGTGGCACGGAACTGGGTCTGAACTGGGTCGGCTACGTGATTCACCACGCCCCGGGCCCGATGATGGCGGTGTGGCCGACCGTGGAGATGGCCAAGCGGGCCTCGAAGCAGCGCATCGACGCGTTGATTGAAGAAAGCCCGGCCATCCAGGAGCGGATCGCGCCAGCGCGCAGCCGCGATTCGGGCAACACCATCCTGGCCAAGGAATTCCACGGCGGGGTGCTGGTGATGACCGGTGCCAACAGCGCGGTGGGCTTGCGTTCGATGCCGGTGCGTTACCTGTTCCTGGATGAGGTCGATGGCTACCCGCTGGATGTGGAAGGCGAAGGCGATGCCATTTCGCTGGCCGAGGCGCGCACTCGGACCTTTGCCCGGCGCAAGATCCTGATCGTCTCGACGCCGACGATTGCTGGCGCCAGTGCGGTGGATCGGGAGTTTGAGGCGTCAGACCAGCGCCGCTACTTCGTGCCATGCCCGCACTGCGCGCACCGCCAGTGGCTGCGCTTTGAGCAGTTGCGCTGGGAGCGCGGACAGCCCGAGACGGCGGCCTACATCTGTGAAGGCTGCGGCGAGCCCATCGCCGAGCACCACAAGACCTGGATGCTGGAAAACGGCCAGTGGCAGGCCTGCGCCCCAGAGAACACCGGCCGCACAGCAGGCTTTCATCTCTCCAGCCTCTACAGCCCCGTGGGCTGGCGCAGCTGGATCGAGATTGCCCGGGCCTGGGAGTCGGCGGCGATGTCCGACACGCGTTCGGCCTCAGCCATCAAGACCTTCAAGAACACCGAACTGGGTGAGACCTGGGTCGAAGAAGGCGAGGCGCCGGATTGGCAACGCCTGCTGGAGCGGCGGGAAGACTACCGCATTGGCACCGTGCCTACGGGCAGCTTGCTGCTCACCGCTGGCGCCGACGTGCAGAAGGACCGGATCGAAGTCTCGGTCTGGGCTTTCGGGCGGGGCAAGGCATCCTGGCTGGTGGAGCACCGGGTGCTGATGGGGGACACGGCCCGCACCGAGGTCTGGTCAGATCTGGCCAAACTCATGGGCGAAACCTGGACCCACAGCAGCGGCTGCCAGCTGAGCCTGGCACGTATTGCTCTGGATACCGGCTACGCCACCCAGGAGGCTTATGCCTTCGTGCGCAGTGTGCGCGACACACGACTCATGCCCATCAAGGGGATTGCTGGTGGTGCGGCGCTGATCGGCACGCCGACGTCAGTGGATGCTACGGCCAGTGGCAAGAAGCTGCGCCGGGGCATCAAGGTGTTTCCGGTGGCCGGCGGCATTGCCAAGCTGGAGTTCTACAACAACCTGCGCAAAAGCGCGGAGGTCGCCGAGGACGGCATCACGCCCATCTATCCGGCCGGTTACGTACATCTGCCCAAGGTCGATGCCGAGTACCTGCAGCAGCTCTGTGCCGAGCAACTGATCACCCGGCGTGACCGCAATGGCTTTGCCCACCGCGAGTGGCAAAAGATGCGCGAGCGCAACGAGGCGCTGGACTGCTACGTGTATGCGCGTGCGGCGGCTGCAGCGGCGGGTCTGGACCGGTTCGAGGACCGGCATTGGCTCGAATTGGAAAAACAACTGGGCGAGAAATCGGCAGGAATTGATCCTCCAACCAACGCCATCACTACTGACACCCCCGAGGCCACCCGAGAACAGCGACAAGATGGACGCGTTGGCGGTGCCCTCAGAACTTCTGGCAGCACAACACCGGCTTCCCGCCGAGTGGTGCGAAGTCGATGGATGACCTGACATGACTTACACCCCTGAGCATTTGCAAGCCCTGCGTGAAGCCCTGGCCAGCGGCGAGCACCGCGTGACCTACGAGGGCAAGAGCATCGAATACCGCAGCGTAGCCGATCTCAAAGCGGCGATTGCCGAGGTCGAGGCCACGATGGCCCGAGATTCCGGCGCAGCGAAGTCACGCCAGATACGCGTGACCACCAGCAAGGCGCTCTGATGGCTTGGCTTAAAAACCTTCGTCGCCGAATGTTCGGTGGCACACCGGTCTATGACGGTACCGGTGGTGGTCGCCGGGCACTGGCCTGGATGCCGGGCAATCCGGGCGCGGTGGCTGCCTTGTCGCTGGCCCAGGATGAGCTGCGCGCCAAGAGCCGTGATCTGGTGCGGCGCAATGCCTGGGCTGCTGCCGGCATCGAAGCCTTTGTGGCCAACGCCATTGGCACCGGCATCAAGCCGCAGAGCATGGTGCAAGACCAGGCCACCCGTGAAGCCATTCACAGCCTGTGGTGGGACTGGTGTGAGCATGCGGATGCGGCGGGGCTCACGGATTTCTACGGCCAGCAAGCGTTGGCCACTCGGGCCATGCTTGAGGGTGGCGAAGCCCTGATCCGGCTGCGGTACCGACGTGTCGAAGACGGTCTGCCGGTGGCACTGCAGATCCAGGTGCTGGAAGCCGAGCACCTGCCCACCACTCTAAATAGAGACTTGCCTGGCGGAAATATGATCCGCGCCGGCATCGAATTCGACCGGCTTGGCCGTCGGGTGGCGTACCACCTGTACCGCTCGCATCCCAATGACGGTCTCTTGGCCCCGATGTCGAGCAATGCGGGCGCCGGCGGCATGGACACTGTGCGGGTGGATGCCAGTGAGGTGATTCACCTGTTCCGCCCCCTGCGTCCCGGCCAGATCCGGGGCGAACCGTGGCTGACGCGGGCACTGGTCAAGCTCAACGAACTGGACCAGTACGACGACGCCGAACTGGTCCGCAAGAAGACGGCGGCCATGTTCGCCGGTTTCATCACCCGCATGGCCCCAGAAGACAACCTGATGGGCGAGTCGGCGGCCGATGCGAATGGCGTGGCACTGGCCGGCATGGAGCCCGGCACGCTGCAGATCTTGGAGCCCGGGGAGGACATCAAGTTCTCGGCGCCTGCCGATGTCGGTTCATCCTACGCCGAATTCATGCGCCAGCAGTTCCGAGCAGTGGCCGCCGCCATGGGCATCACCTACGAGATGCTCACCGGGGACCTGACGCAGGTGAACTACTCCTCCATCCGTGCCGGCCTGCTGGAATTCCGTCGCCGCTGTGAAGCCTTGCAACACGGCGTGATCGTGCACCAGCTGTGCCGACCCATCTGGCGGGCCTGGATGGACCAGGCCGTGTTGGAAGGTGCTATTGACTTGCCGGGCTACCGAAAAGACCGGCGCACCTACCAAGCCGCCAAGTGGATCCCACAGGGATGGAGCTGGGTCGACCCGCAAAAGGAGTTCAACGCCATGAAACTCGCGATCCGGGCGGGCCTCATGAGCCGGTCGGAAGCGATCTCGGGCAATGGCTACGACGCTGAGGACGTTGACCGCGAGATTGCAGCGGACAACGCCCGGGCCGATGCACTGGGCCTGGTCTTTGACTCCGATCCCCGGCATGACCAGGCACCAGCACCAATGTCAGCCCCAGGCACTTCGCAGCCAACTGACGAGCCGCCGGCCTACCCAGCCGAAACGCCCACCGACAACCAGGACCCTCAACCATGACTTACCTTGCCTCCCGCCTGTTCGGGACGCCACTTCTTATCCATCGCCCCAAGCTGGACGTGATCCTGTCCGTGGTCGGCCAGCGCATCGGCATGGCTGATGTGCCTGCTATGCCGATGATGGACATGGCCGCTTTCCAACGGCCCCCGATGGCCAGCGCACCTGAGGGCATTGCCGTGATCCCGATTCACGGATCACTGGTGAAACGCTCCCTCGGTATGGAGGCCGCTTCAGGCCTGACTTCTTATGGCGAGATCTCCGCCATGCTCGATGCGGCCCTGGCCGATCCCCAGGTCAGCGGCATCCTGCTCGACATCGACTCGCCCGGAGGCGAGGCCTCGGGCAGTTTCGAATTGGCCCGTCGCGTACGCGAGGCAGCTGCGGTCAAACCCGTGTGGGCAGTGGCCAACGATGCGGCGTACTCGGCTGCCTATGCCATCGCGGCCAGCGCCCAGCGGCTGTTCGTGACAGAAACCGGCGGTGTTGGCTCCATCGGTGTGATCGCCCTGCATGTCGACCAGTCGGTCAAGGATGCCAAGGACGGCTACCACTACACCGCGATCACCGCTGGCGCGCACAAGAACGACTACTCGCCGCACGAGCCCTTGTCGGGTGCGGCCAAGACCGAGCTGCAAGGTGAGGTCGATCGACTCTACGCCATCTTCACCGAGCACGTGGCTGCCATGCGCGGCCTGGATCTCGATGCCGTGCGCGCCACGGAGGCTGGTCTGTTCTTTGGCAGCAGCGCCATGACCCAGGGGCTTGCCGATGGTGTCCAGACGCTGGAGGCCACCCTCAGCCAATTCCACCAGTTCCTTAGCGCCCGTAACCATTCGCCGTCTCAGGTGCGGGGCGTCATCCGTGCTGAGGCGGCACCCCTGAAAAAGGAAATGACCATGAACGAAGAAGACAAAGTGCTGGAGACCATCGGTGTCGACGAAGCGGCAGTATTGGTGGCCGAAGCCCGTCGCGAAGTCACCCAAACCACCCAGGCGATTGCCGAGCTGTGTCTGCTGGCCGGTTGCCCCGACCGTGCGGCGGAGTTCATCGCTGCCGGCAAATCCCAGGCCGATGTGCGCCGCGCACTGATCGATGCCCGTGCCGCGCAATCCGAGTCTGCTGACATCCGCTCCACGATCACCGTGGATGCCGGTACCCAGGCTATGGATCGCCCTGAAACCTCGCCCATCGTGGCTGCCGTCAAGAAACTCACCGCCCAAGCCTGAGAAAGGAATCCGCCATGCCCGCCATCACCGAAGCAAACAACCTCGGCGACCTGTTGAAGTACGAAGCCCCCAACCGCTACTCGCGTGACGTCGCCACCATCGCCGCTGGCCAGAACCTGCCCCTGGGCACGGTGCTCGGTCGCAATGCCAGCGATGGCAAACACTACGCCATCGACCCCACTGCCACCGACGGCACCGAGTCGGCTATTGGCGTGCTGGCCAACGACATCGATGCCACCAATGCCGACAGGTCGGACGCCATCTTGATCGCCCGTCACGCCATCGTCGCCAAGACCGCGCTGGTCTGGCCGATCGCGCTCACTGGTGCCCAGCGCACCGCCTACGAGCAGCAACTGGCTGAGCGTGGCGTGCTGGTGCGTGAGAGTGCGTAAAGCCTGCGCCTGATTCGCCAGTCACCCATTTCCTTCATCCCCTCGAACCCGCCTGGCCGTCTTGCTTGCGCGGGTTTCGTCATTTTTGGAGCCCCACATGCAGAACCTCTTTGCCAACCCGGCCTTCAGCATGGCCAACCTCACGGCCGCCATCAACCTGGTGCCCAACCGCTACGGCCGGCTGGAAGACCTGAACCTGTTTCCGGCCAAGCCCACGCGTTTCCGGCAAATCATCATCGAAGAGCGCAATGGCGTACTGAACCTGCTGCCCACCATGCCACCCGGCTCGCCGGGCACATTGGGAACGCGTGGCAAGCGCAAGGTCCGCTCTTTCGTCATCCCGCACATTCCGCACGACGACGTGGTATTGCCCGAAGAAGTCCAGGGCATCCGCGCCTTTGGCTCGGAGACCGAGCTCGAAACCTTGGCTGGCGTGCTGGCCCGGCATCTCGAGACCATGCGCAACAAGCACGCCATCACGCTGGAGCACCTGCGCATGGGCGCCTTGAAGGGCGAGATCCTCGACGCTGACGGCTCGACCATCTACAACCTCTACGACGAATTCGGCATTGACGCGACCACCATGTCGCTGGGTCTGGCCGATGCCAAGACCAATGTGCGCAACAAGTGCGTCAAGGTCCTCGGCGAAATGGAAAAAGCCCTGCAGGGCGAATTCATGACCGGCGTGCGTTGCCTGTGCTCTCCGTCTTTCTTCGAGACCCTGACCAGCCACGCCAACGTGGTGGAGTCCTACTCCCGGTTCCAGGAAGGCGCCTGGCTGCGCGAGGACGTGCGCACCGGCTTCACCTACGGCGGCATCACGTTTGAGGAATACCGGGGTCAGGCCAGCTCGGCTGACGGCACGGTGCGCAAGTTCATTGCGGACGGCGAAGCGCATTGCTTCCCGGTGGGCACGGTGGATACCTTCGGCACCTACTTCGCACCGGCCGACTTCAATGAGACGGTCAATACTCTCGGCCAGCCGATCTACGCCAAGCAGGCGCCCCGACAGTTTGACCGTGGCACCGACCTGCACACGCAGAGCAACCCGCTGCCCATGTGCCACCGCCCGGGTGTGCTGATCAAGCTGACGGCTTGATTCATGCAAGCTGCCTTTGAGCGAGCGGTCTCGCGCCTGTTCGCCCGGTTGGGAGTGCCTGGTACCTACCGGCTGGCCGATGGCCGTGAAATCGCCACCCGGTTCATCGCCAAGCAGGCCGACGTTGTCGAATCTTTTGGCGATACCCGGTTGGCACTGGCCACCCATCGCTTTGATGTCATGGCCAGCGACGTGGCGTCCCCCCGCGAAGGGAATCGTTTCACGCTCGATGGTCAGACCTATCAGGTGGTGGGGGAACCGCTGGCCGATCGCGATCGGCTGATCTGGACCCTGACCGGAGCACCGGTATGAGGCTGATGGCGGCCTTGTCCGGCGAGTTGGACCAAATGCTGGCCGAAGAGGTGCGCATTGCCGAGCAGGCCGTGACGCAATCGATCCGCGAAGCCACCGACGGGCTCAAGACCGAGTTGCGCAACCAGATCACCGGCGCTGGCCTTGGTCAGCGCCTTGCCAATACCTGGCGTGGCGAGGTCTACCCGAAGGGAAAACAGAGCATCAAGGCAGCAGGCCTGGTCTACAGCCGGGCCCCCGAAGTGGTCGGCGCCCATGACCAGGGCGCGACCATCCGCTCCAAGGACGGGTTCTGGCTGGCGATCCCGTTGCCCGCCGCCGGCAAAGGCCCGCGCGGCAAACGCATGACCCCCGGCCTTTGGGAAAAGCTCCGTGGCCAGCGCCTGCGCTTCATCTACCGCCGAGGCAAGCCCTCGCTCCTCGTCGCAGAAAACCAGCGTGCCCGCCAGGGCCAGCGCGGTGGTTTCTCCGCTGCCTCGCAAAAGTCTCAAGCCTCCGGCCGAGGGCTGGTCACCGTGCCGATGTTCCTGCTGGTGCCCCAAGTCACCTTGAAGAAGAAGTTCGACATCGACAGCGCTTCGCGCCGCTGGGTCAGTACGCTGGCCCGCCGGATCGCCAATCGATTCGATGAGGCGGAACGCAGAGGAGCACGCCCATGAGCCAGCGACCCAGTCAACGTGAGAGCGCCATCGGTGCGCTGTTTGCCGTGCTCGGCCAATTGTCGTTGGGCACATCCGGAACGACGGTCAAACGCAACGCTGCCTTGCCCGAACGCGTGACTGACCACGCCATGGCCATCCTGCGCGATGGCGAGATGGGCGAGCCCGAGGTGTCGCTCTCACCACTGACCTACCACTGGCAGCACCAGGTAGCGATCGAACTGTTCGTGGCCGATGCGGATACCGCTGCACGCGATAACCGCATGGATGGCTTGCTCACCGAGTTGGCTGGTCTGATCGAAGCGGACCGCACGTTGAGGGGCGTCATTGAGTACGCCGAGATCGGTGCACCCAAATTCGACGAACTGGCCCCCGACGGCAGCAGCGGCATCAAGGCCTGCCTGCTGCCCGTGGTCCTGCACTACAGCAGCAGTGGCCCGCTGAACTGAACCTCAATTTGAAGGAGAAACCTCATGGCCCGTGCCTATGGCGCAAACGCGAGCCTCTTGGCGGCGTTCGAATCCACGTACGGCAGCACACCGGTAGATGGCTACTGGCAGTTGCCCTTTGTGTCCACCTCACTTGGCTCCGAACAGGGGCTGATCGCCAACGACCTGATTGGCCTGGGGCGTGACCCCAGCGCGCCGATCCGCGATGTGATCAAGGTCGAGGGCGACATGGTCGTGCCGCTGGATGTTCGGCACATCGGCTTGTGGCTCAAGGCCTTGTTGGGCGAGCCCACCTCGGTGGGCACAGGCATGGTCACCCACACCTTTGGCTCTGGCAAACCCAGCCTGCCCAGCCTGACGCTGGAAACCGGTCTGCCCGATATCCCGGCCTGGTTCGTGGCCTCCGGTGTCATGGTCAACAGCCTGCAGGTGGGCATTGCGCGCTCCGGCGCAGCCAACGCCACGGTGGGTCTGGTGGCCCAGGGCGAAGTGCGCCGCACCGCCACGCTGGATGACACCCCGAGTACTCGGGATCTGCAGCGCTTCAACCAGTTCCAGGGGCAGATCCTGCGCGACGGCCAGGCGCTGGGCAATGTGGTTTCTGCCCAGCTGACCTACGCCAACAACCTGGAACGCATCGAGACCATCCGGTCGGATGGCAAGATCGATGGCGCCGATCCGACGGTCGCCAGCCTCACCGGCAACCTGGAAGTGCGCTTTGCCGACACCACGCTGATCGATGCGGCCACGAACAACACGCCGCTGGAACTGACTTTCGGCTACGCCGTCGACGCCGATCACCGGCTGACCTTCATCGCGCATGAGGTCTATTTACCCAAACCCAAGCTCTCCATCTCGGGTCCCGGTGGCATCCAGGCCACCTTCGAGTGGCAAGCCGCCAAAGCCACGAGCGTGGCCCGCATGTTCACCGTCGAACTGGTGAACGACGTTTCTACCTACTGATAACCCGACCGAGGTTTCTCATGATCAAACTGAACCTTCCGCGTGCACCGCACTGGCTCACGCTGGCCGCCGGCGTCCGCCTGCAGGTCCGGCCCGCCACCACCGCCTTGGTCATGGCTGCCCGCCATGCCGCCGCCAAAGTGCCCGGCACCGACACCGCTGCTGCAGGACAACGTACCGCCACCCTGATCACCGAACTGGCCAAGCTGGCGGTACTCGCTTGGGAAGGCGTCGCCGACGACAAGGGCAAACCCGCTGCCGTCACCCCCGAGGGCGTGGCCGCCCTGATGGAGCACTGGCTGCTGGCCGACGCCTTCGAGCGTGAATACCTCGCCGGTCTCTACGCCCTGGATTCGGAAAAAAACGCCTGAAGGCTCGCACCGCGTGGCACTTCGGTGGCGGGCCGAGCTACTGCAGCGCCTGTCCCGCGCCCTGCCCCGAGTGCCCCTACACCATGCACGCCCCTCAAAGCCTGGACGGCTGGCAAGCGGCCAGCGCGATTGACATCTGTGCCAGCCAGTTGCGCATGGCCCAGGGCCGGGTGGTCGGGCTGGATCTGAACGCCTGGATGCTGGCCTGTGAAAGCACGGGGCTGGACAAGGCCACGGCCATCGACCTGTTCCCGGCGGTCGAGGCGGGCCTGATGAGCACCCTCGAACAAAACGAGTAACCCGCATTCCTGACTGAGTCCATGGCCGAACGCAACCTCTCCATCCGCCTGTCCGTGGTCGACGGCGGCAAGGTCAAAGCCGAGCTGTCTGAGATTGGTGAGAAGGGGGAGCGCTCGCTCAAAAAAATCGAAGCCGCGTCGACGCCAGCATCCAGCGGTTTGAAACTGCTGTCGTCTGCCGCCAACGACGCCAAGTTCCAGTTGCAGGCGGCCACCGACCGGCTCGGCATGCTGGGCGCGGTCCTGGGCAAGCTCGGCCCCGCCGGTCTGATTGCCGGCGCGAGCATTGCCGCACTGGGTGTGGGCATCACGGCTCTGGTCATGCCAGTGGCGCGTGTGGGCGATGAGTTCTTCAAGCTCTCGCAAAAGACCGGTGTCTCGGTTGAAGCCCTGACCGCGCTCGATTACGCCGCCAAGCTCTCGGACGTCAGCACCGAAGGGCTCACCAAAGGCCTGCAGCGCCTGTCTGTCGCCCTGTTTGACTCGCGCTTCGAAGGTGCCGAAGGCAGCAAAGCCCTGCAGGCGTTGGGCGTGGCCGCGATCGACGTCCATGGGCAGATCCGTCCCACTGAGCAGGTCTTGCTGGACCTGGCCGAGAAGTTTGCCGACATGCCCGATGGCGCGGACAAAGCCGCACTGGCCATCAAGCTCTTTGGCCGTGAAGGCTTGAGCCTGATTCCGTTTTTGAACCAGGGACGGGACGGCATTACGGCGCTCATGGAAGAGGCGCAGCGCCTGGGCTTGGTGATGTCCGAAGACGTGGCGCGGGCCTCGGAAGTCTTCAACGACAACCTCACGCGCTTGTCCGCCCTCTTCGAAGGCGTACAGCGCCAGATTGGTGCCGCCGTCATCCCGGTACTGGCCGACTTCACCGAGCAGGTCATCCTGGCGCAGACGGAGACGGGCAGCTTCAGCAACGAGCTGCAGCGCATCACGGCCAACCGGGAAGCCACACTCACGTTCCTGGAGTCCATCGCCTCGGGGCTCGCCCTCATCGCCGAGTCGGCCGTGCTCTTGAAGCGGGTCATCGCCCAACCGTTCGACAGCCTGTCGGTGGTGGGCAAGGACATCGAGACCTGGTTCAAGACCGAGCTCCTGACCTTCTATAAGAACTACGGGTTCGATGCGCAGGCGATCGACGCCGAAATCGCCAAGCTCCAGGGCGCACGCGACGAGTACGTGCGCGCGGCCAACGACCGACTCTTCAACATCAACCAGAACCCGGGCTATGCCGATCGCGTGGCCCGTTTCTTCGATGAGCAGCGCCGCACCGTGCGCGTCATGGGCCAGCGCTTTGTGCTGGACACCGAGGCGCAAGCCCGGGAAGTGCAGGCCATCTACGACCGGTTTCTGCCGACCGTACCCCGGCCACCCCGCCCTCCGGCCAACCTCGACCTGGGCGCGTTTGCCAGGCCAGCAGCCGCCGCCAAACCCGACGAGGGCGAAGCGTTTCTGAATCAACTGCGCACGCGGCTCTTGCGCACGCAGGAGGGCGAAGCGGCAGAGTTGCGGGCCCGGGCCTTGCAGATCGAGGCTAAGGGCTACCAGGGGGTGGCGGCGCAAGCCGAACGTTACATCCAGGTGCTGGAAGCCATCGAGCGCCAGAAGGAATCCGACAAGGCCTTTGAGGCCTACGAGAAAGAAGAAGCCGCCTCGCGCAAGATCACCGAAGGCCTGATCGGTGGTAGCCGTCAACGCATCGAAGCCTTGCAGTTGCAGCGTGAGATGCTGGATCTGTCCGCCGACGAGCGTGCCGTCCTGCAAGCCCGCACCGAGCTGGAAAAGTCCGCCACCGCCGCGCGCAAGGAAGCCAGCCAACTCCAGGATGCCGACCTGCGGGCCCAGACCATCGAGGCCATCAACGACGCCCTGGCGCGCCAGCTCCCCATCGTAGAAAACCTCATCCGCGCCAATGCCGAGTACCAGCGCAGCACCGAGTTCGGGGCCAAGGCGGCGCTGCGCACCTACATTGAGGACGCCACCAACGCGGCCAAGCAGGCCGAACGCGCCGTGACCGGGGCGTTCAAGTCCATGGAGGATGCGCTGACCCAGTTCGTGATGACCGGCAAGCTGGACTTCAACAGCCTGGCCAATTCCATCATCAGCGACCTGATCCGCATCCAGATCCAGCGCGCGATCACCTTGCCGTTGGCCAACTTTGCGATGAGCCTGTTTGCGCCGGCGGCCAGCGCGGCGTTGCCTTTGGGTTCGGGGGATCTGATGGGCGTGAACGCCAACATCGCCCACAGCGGTGGGCTGCTCGGGTCTGATGGGCTGCCATCCCGCATTGTGGATCCTGGTCTCTTTGCCGGTGCTCGGCGCTTCCATACCGGAGGCCTCGTTTCGGGCGAAGTGCCCATCATCGCCCGCCAGGGCGAGGCGGTGTTCACGCCCGGCCAGTTGCGCGCACTGGGCGGCGCGGTGGCCACCAAGCCCCAGGTCAATGTGGAAGTGAATGTGATCAACCGCGCCAGCGGGGTGGAGACCCGCGTCGAGCAGCAACAGCAGCCCGATGGCAGCACGCGGCTGGATGTCATTGTTGAACAGATGGAAGCGCGCATGGCCCGCTCCATCTCTCAAGGCTCCGGCTTGGCGCCGACCCTGGAGCGCCGCTATGGGCTGAACCCGGCGGCAGGGGCGATGCGATGAATGTGCAATGGCCCACCACGCTGCCGCTGCCCTCGGTCGACGGCTATGGCCTCACACCCCAAGAGGCCGTGCTGCGCACCGACATGGAGTCCGGTCCTGCGCGTCAACGGCGTCGATTTCGGCAAACGCCCACGCGCATCACCGTGCGCTGGCTCTTCAGCGAGTTCGAGTTTGCCCTGTTCGAGGCTTGGTACAAGTACCACGCCGACGAGGGCGGGCAGTGGTTCGAGATCACCTTGCTCGGCGGTCTCGGTTTGCTGCCACACGAAGCCCGTTTCACCCGCCAGTTCGAAGCCCAGTTGCGTTCGGCCCGGCGCTGGGATGTCAAGGGCGAGTTGGAAATCCGCGAGCGGCCCACGCTCGATGAGGGCGCGCTCAACCTGATGCTGGAACTCTCCGCCGACGACCTCTTTGCCATGGGTCGCGACTTGCACCAACTGGTGCACGGCACCTTGCCGGTTCGCTGGCCGGCTTGAGCCTTCCGATCCCCAGCCTATCCCACCTGTTTCCGGAAAAAATCTCCATGAGTCTGCAAACCGATCTGCACCAGGCGGTCGCGCAGGTCACGGCCGACAGCGCGCTGCTGCACACCGTCGTGCACGGCACGGCGCTGCAAACCGTGACCACCGAGGGCGGCGATGTCGCCACCGTCGCCAAGCTGCTGGCCGACGCCAATGTCCGCATCAACCTCGCCGCCGAAGGCATCCTGGCCCAAAGCCAGACCGCCGCCCAGGACGCACTGACCTCGGCCGAACTCGCCTCCAGCGAAGCCAACCGGGCCCAAACCACGGCCGATCAAGGCGTGGCCGACACCACGACGGTGCTGAACCAGGTGCAGACCAGTGGCAACCAGATCCTGGTGGACGCGGAAGCCGTGCTGCAGCAAGTCATCGCCCGGCTGCTCGCCGTGGGGTTGCCCGATGCGCTCGCCGGTGCGCAAGGCATGCTGCTCAGGGTCAAGGCTGATGAAACCGGCTACGAACTCGTGCCCACCGTGGCCTCGCCCCGGTTCTACGGTTTTGCCTTGTCAGGCGATGGCAGTGAACTGCTGCTGACCGAAGGACGCGACCAAACCTTTGAGGCCGACGCGTTCGATGCCTGGACCGTCACCGAGGGCGTGCACTTCGCCCTTGAGAACAACGCGCTGGTGATGAAGCTGGGGACGGTGCTGGAGGCGCATCCATGAATCTGGATATCTCGACCCTGGGCTACCGCTGGTGTGGCATCCACTCGCCGTATCTCTCCTACCGCGACGGCGACGTGGTCTTCAAGGAGGGAGGGGCCTGGGTCATCCGTCACGGCCAGCCGCAGCCCTTTGCCCTGGGCCAGCAGGATGCGGTGCTCAAAGGCCACCTGCTCACCGGCGGTGTCTCGGTGGGCGGCATCGGCAGCATGGTGCTGCACTCTAACGGTACGGACGGCGTGGAATTCCGCTTCATGGCCGATCGCAACGGCACGGTGGCCACGGCACTCATGAACACCGACCGGGCAGCGGCGGACTACCACAGTGCCAACTTCTTCATGGCCGCGCTCATGAACGACGGTTCGGTGCGCGCTTGGGGCCGTGCGCTCACCGGGCAGCAGGGCACCGGCAGCACGGGGGATATCAGCCGCACCTTCCCGGCGCGGGTGGCGTTTCCCCCGGGCACGCCGCGCATCGTGTCCATCACCTGCATGTGGGACGAGACCTTCTTCATCGATGCCAGCGGTGGCCTGTGGCACGCCGGGGCCAACAGCGACGGGGGCTCGCCCACGGCCACCGCCAACCCGGTGCCCCGACGGGTCAATGGCGTCGGCCAGTTGCCCGCCAACTCGGTGGTCAAACGCGTCTTCACGGGCCACGACTGGCACGGCTATCGCATGTTCGCCTGCCTGGACGATGCCGGTCGCGTTTATGTCTGGGGCAACAACCGCTACGGCAGCCTGGGGCTGGGGCACAGCACCAACGTCTCCACACCCACCCTGGTGCCCTTCACGGCCGACACGCCGATCCGGGAGGTATTTCTGTCCGGGGGCTTTCATGCGGCCAGTTACCTGGTGGACACCCAGGGCAAGCTGTGGGTGGCTGGCGAAGCGAACGCCTCTGGCTTTGGCAGCGACCAATCCACCCACCGCCTGCTCATGCCCTGGGGCACGGAGAAGCGCGTCAAAAAAGTCTTCTGCTCCGAGTCTGACGGCCATTGGGTCGCGGGCGCCCAGTATTACCGCGCCTACGGCGTGGTGCTCGAAGACGGGTCGCTCTACCGCTGGGGACATGACAGCGGTCAGGTCGGCGGCAGTTGGGGCACAGGGTTCACGGGCGATATCTGGACCGGGCACGCGTTGTTCCCGTACAAGGTGCTCGATGGGGTGGTCGACGCGTACGCCATCGCCGGCGGTTATGGCAGGACGCTCGCGCTCATGCAGGACGGCACGGTGCGCCATACCGGATACAACGGCTACAGCATCGGTGGCGGCGGCAGCGACCGCAGCACCTGGGCCACCATCGGCGGCGAGTTCCTCTCCCAGGTCACCAAGCTGCGCGTGTACGGCAGCAGCTATGGCTCGTCGGCCATGGCGCTGCGATCCGACGGCAAGGCGGTGGGTTGGGGCATGGGGGCGGCCGGACAGTGCGGAAACGGCTACGCCGACACCGCCAATACCCCGTCGCGCTTCGTGCTGATCGACCGGCCCATCGTGGACTTCTCGCGCTCCGGGACCATGGGCTGCGGCGAAGGCGGGGAGTATCACAACGGCGCTTACCACTTCCTCACGGTCGACGGCCAGGTCATGAGCACCGGCAACGGCACCTATGCGCAGACGGGTGATGACGACCACGACCACCGCTACGCCCCGTCACCGATCCTGTTCTGAATCCTTCCAAATTCCACTCTTCAAGGACTGTTCATGGGAACCGTTACTCTGGGCAAGATTGCCTTTACCTGGCGCGGCGGGTATGACGCCAGCGCCATCTATGCCCGCCAGGATGTGGTGGGACACAACGGCGACAGCTTTGTCTGCTTGGCAGATGCCACGTCGGGTGTGGCACCGCATCTGAATTCCCCGGTCTGGGACCTATTCGCCCAAGGCACGCAAGGGGTGTCGAACCTACCCGGTGAAGTCATTTACTTCGATGGCAATCAGCTGGTGGCCTTGCCGGTGGGCCAAGCCGGGCAGGTGCTGACCATCGGCGCGCAAGGCGTACCGGTTTGGGCGACACCTGATGTGCGCTCGGGCACCAAAGCGCTCAAGCTGCCCGAGAACGCCAGCAACGCGCAGCCCAACAGCTACCGCCAGTTCGGCCTCATCATGACCGATGGCAGCATCCGGGCCTGGGGCCGCAACGTCAACTTCAAACTGGGGGACGGCACCACCTTTGCCCGTTCCTACCCGGCACGCACCGCGTTCCCGCCGGGGTTTCCGGGGGCGGACAAGCTTTATTACAGCCATGACACCAACGGCTACTGCATCGACAAGAACGGCCAGCTCTGGGGTTGGGGTTTCAACGGCTACGGGCAGCTCGGCACCGGCACCACGGCCAATCAGCCCGTGCCTTACAACATGAGCGCCAACGCCAGCAATTCCATTGCCGGCAAAACCGTGGTGCAAGTCGCACAAAACTGTGGTGTCGAAGGGTTCAACAGCACCCTGGTGCTGTGCAGCGACGGCACGGTGCACGCGTGTGGCTATAACGCCCACGGCCAGCTGGGCCTGGGTGATGTCACCCAGCGCAATAATTTTGTGCAGTTGCCCGTGCTCTCCGGCATCACCCAGATTGCGGCCGGCCGCGAGCGCTACACCGCATGCTACGCGGTCAAGAACGACGGCACGCTGTACTCGTGGGGCTACAACGGCAATGGGCAGCTGGGCGACGGCACCGCCAACCAGGCCAACGTCGCCATGCCGCGCGCCGGTGGCAGTCTCGTCGGCAAAACCCTCGTCAAGGTCTTCGGTGGTTACGTGCATGCTTTCGCGCTGGACAGTACCGGTGCCCTGCATGCCTGGGGCACCAACGACTATGGCCAACTGGGCAATGGGAATCTGGCCAACCAGTTCACCCCGGTGCAGGTCGCGACCAACGTGGTCGATGTCTACGCCGGCAGTTACGACTACCCGCTCACCTTTCTCAAGAAAACCGACAAGACGCTGTGGGCCTGCGGCGCCGGCGCCTATTGGGGCAATGCCAACGGCAGCAACAGTGGCAACTTCGTACAGGTGCCGGTAGGCAACACCGTGGTCAAGGCCGTGCATGGCGGTACCGGGTCCTACAACTACGGCGCGGCCTTACTCGAAAACGGCACCGTCTACGCCTGGGGTTACAACGGCAACGGTGCGCTGGGGTTGGGGGATGCCACCAATCGCAGCAGCGTCGAACTGGTCCGCATCGCCCAGCGCCGGGTGGTGGACATCTCGTCTTACGGGTCGAGCTCCGAGCAGGGTCTGGTGTTTCTGCTGGATGACGGTCAGGTGTTGGCCAGCGGCTATGCGGGCGAAGCGCAATTGCCCGAGGACGACAGCGAAACCAGCTACGTCCCGTACCCCGTCATTCTGTAAACGGTGACTTGATGCCCAACGCTGCTTTGTCTGAAGCGATCAAGGAAGCCTACGCCAGCGCCCCGTCCGAGCAGATCATCCTGCACACGCTGGAATTGCGCCATCCGGCCTTCGTCGATGACGCGGGTGAGCCGGTCGCCATCCGCGTGGTGCGTGACACCGGCGACCTGTGGGCCCGGCTGGAATCGCAAGCGCCGCTGCAAGCCGGCGAGCGCGTGCAGTTCGTGGCCATGGGCTTTGAGCTGGACCTGCCGCCGGTCGACACCATGCCCGTGCCGGAAATCACCGTCACCCTGGACAACGTCTCGCGTGAAATCGTGCGGCACCTGGATGCGGCGGCCGAATCGCAGTCGGTGATCGAGGTGACCTATCGGCCGTATCTGTCCACCGATCTGGACGGTCCGCAGATGGACCCGCCCATCCACCTGGTCCTGACCGAGGTGGAAGCCGACATCTTCCGGGTGACCGGTCGCGCGCGCATGCTCGATGTCGGCAACAAGGCGTTTCCGGGTATCAGCTACACCGCCAAGACGTTTCCCGGGCTGACCCGATGAGCGCCACCCAGCACTGGGCGACCGAGCTCATCGGTCGGCCCTGGCACGCCGGCGCGCGTGGCCCGGATGCGTTTGACTGCTGGGGCCTGTTCTTGGCCATCCAGCGCGTGCACTTTGGTCGCGATTTGCCGGAAATTCCGGTGGATGCCAACGACCTGCGCACCGTGATGACCACCTTCCGCGACCATCCGGAGCGACAACGTTGGTCCATGGTGGTGCAACCCGCCGAGGGCGATGCCGTCCTGCTGCGCCAATCTCGCCACCCGGTGCATGTCGGTGTCTGGCTGCCCGTCGATGGTGGTGGCGTGCTCCATGCGGTCAAGGACGCGGGCGTTGTCTTCCAAAAACTGCCCGAACTCCTGCTGCACGGATGGCGGGTGGAGGGCTATTACCGATTTGTGGAGAGCAAGTGATTCACGCTGAGCAAAGCGCCGTGATCCTGCTGCGCAACCCTTTCCAGCCCAGCCAGCGCGAGGTGATGGTGGCCCACCCGAGCCAAACTATCCGCCAGTGGCTCGGCACCCAGGGTATCACCGAGTTCGAGCAGCCGACCGTCTGTATCAAGAACGGCACGCCGGTGCTGCGCGCCGATTGGGCGGTCACGCCCATCGATGGCGTTGTGCTCTTCGTCGCCTTGCCGCAGGGCGGGGGAGGTGGTGGCGGTGGCAAGAACCCCTTGCGCACGGTCCTGATGATTGCGGTGATGGTGGTGGCCACCGTGTATGGCGGCCCCTTGGGCGCGAGCCTGGGGTTCTCAGGCAACCTGGCCACGGCCGTCGGTTCGGCCATCATCATGACGGCGGGTTCCGCCTTGGTCAGTGCGCTGGTACCGCTGCCAACGCCCAACATGCCGTCCTTTGCCGCCGGTGGGGGCAACCTGGCGCAGCCGTCTCCCACTTACAGCCTGCAAGGCCAGGGCAACTACGCGCGGCTGGCCCAACCCATCCCGGTCGTCTACGGTCGCCATCTGGTCTATCCGGACCTGGCCGCCACGCCCTATGGCGAATACCAGGGTAACGAACAATACCTGCACCAACTGCATTGCATCGGCTTGGGCGAATACGACATCGAGCAGCTGCGCATCGAAGACACGCCCATCGCCTCGTTCGAGGAAGTGACCTACCAGATCGTCCCTCCCGGCAGTCCGGTCACGCTGTTCAACCCGGATGTGGTGACTGCGCCTGAGGTCGCGGGGCAGGAACTGCTGGTCGGCACCTGGACCGGGGGCTTTGCGATCAACCCGGCCGACAGCGATGTCACGCACATCGGCATCGACATTCTGCTGCCGCGCGGTCTGTATTACGCCAACGATGCCGGCGGGCTGGATAGCCGCAGTGCCAGTTGGAAGGTCGAAGCACGGGCTATCGATGCCGAGGGCGACCCTCTGAGGAATTGGTTCACGCTGGGGAGTGAAAGCCTGACCGCTGCCACAACCACGCCGCAGCGCCTGTCCTACAAATACTCAGTCAGCCCAGGACGCTACGAAGTACGCGCCACGCGGCTGGATGGCAAGGACAGCAGTTCACGTGCCGGGCATGAAGTGCGCTGGGGCGAGGCGCGAGGCTATCTCGCCGGTGGTTTCACGTTTCCTGACAACGTCACGCTACTGGCCATCCGCATGCGCGCCACCGACAACCTGTCGCAGCGCTCCAGCCGTCTGATCAACTGCATCGTCACGCGCAAGCTGCCGGTCTGGTCGTCCGCATCAGGGTGGTCAACACCAGTCCCGACCAGATCGATCGCCTGGGTCTTCGCCGATATCCTGCGCGCCAGCTACGGTGCCAAGCTGCCGGATGCTCGGATCGATCTGGCTGCCTTGGCGCAACTCGATCAGGTCTGGACCAGCCGGGGTGATCAGTTCGATGGTGTCTTCGATCAGCAGGTCACGGTATGGGAAGCCCTGACTCGGGTGGCCCGCTGTGGCCGGGCCGTGCCTTTCCTGCAAGGCGGCATTGTGCGCCTGGTGCGCGATGAAGCCCGGCTATTGCCGGTGGCGCTCTTCAGTCCCCGCAACATCGTCAAGAACAGCCTCAAGATCCAGTATGTGATGCCCGGCGAGGAAACGGCGGACGCGGTGACGGTGGAATTCTTCAGCAGCCGCACTTGGAAGCCGGATGAAGTGACCGTGAGCCTGCCGGGGTCTAGCAGCACCAATCCGGCCAAGCTGCGCCTCTTCGGTTGCACGACCGAAGCCCATGCGGTACGTGAAGGGCTGTACCTGGCTGCAGCCAATCGTTACCGGCGTCGCATCATCACCTTGCGCACCGAGTTGGAAGGCCTGATTCCCACCTATGGCGACTTGATCGCCATCGCCCACGACATGCCCAGTTGGGGTACCGGTGGCGAGATCGTCGCCTGGGATATCGACACCTACACCGTTACATTGTCCGAGCTGGTCCATTTCACGGATGCTCAGCCGCATGTGATGGCCTTGCGCCGTCGTGACGGCGGGGTCAGTGGTCCGCACGTCGTGACACCGGGCAGCGATGCGCAGCAGGTGGTCTTTACCGATCTGCCTGACATCTCCATTGAAACCGGCCTGTCGGCCGAGCGCACCCATTTCGCCTTCGGCATCGCCGAGCAGTGGAGCTTGCTGGCGCGAGTCATTGCGGTGCGCCCGCGTGGCGAGCAGGTCGAAATTACCTGCGTGGCCGAACACCCCGCCGTGCACACGGCCGATCAGATTTGAAAGGAATCGCCCATGAACGAACCCCACCTGATGGATGGCATGGTGGTCATGCCCCATGACGAATTCGAAACGCTGCTGGAGCGAGCGGCCGAGCGGGGCGCTCGTCACGCCTTGTCCGATGTCGGTCTGGACGGGCCGGACGCCGCCCGCGACATTCGCGAGCTGCGCAGCTTGCTCGATGCCTTCAACGAGGCTAAGAAAACCGCCGGCCTCACGCTCGTCAAGATGCTGGTAACCGGTCTCGTGCTGGCCCTCTTGGCCGGCACCATCGTCAAAATCAAACTGTTCGGAGGCCCGCAATGAGCCCGATCTTCACCACCCTGGCGCCCGGCCTCTTCGAAGCCGGCGCCAAACTCATCGACCGGCTGATTCCCGATCCGGCCCAGCGCGAGCAGGCCAAGCTCGCCTTGTTCCAGGCCGAGGGTCAGCAGGCCTTGCAGGAAATGCAGGTCAGCCTCTCGGCCATCCTGGCCGAAGCCAATTCGGCCGACCCGTGGACCAGCCGAGCCCGCCCGACCTTCCTGTACGTGATCTACGGCGTGATCCTGCTGTCGGTGATCGGCAGCATCATCGGCATCTGGTGGCCCGCCGAGGTGTTCCAGGCCGCCGAAAACCTGTCCAAGCTGCTCAATGCAGTGCCGGAGAGCCTGTGGTGGCTCTTCGGTGCCGGCTACCTCGGCTACACCGGCGCGCGCAGTTTCGACAAGTGGCGAGGCGTGCCCAGATAGACCCCGCCACCGACCGCAGCAAACATCATCCATAGACCCCGTCTTCATCGGCTTCCCTTCCCGGGCAGTAGGTGAAGGCGGGGTCTTTTGTCGTTTGTACGCACGAACCAGCGCGAACCATTAAACATTGTCTGTAAGCAATGGGGAGGTTATACTTGTCATAATAATTTTGAAGCAACGGCAGGGTGTTTGCGGTCTTTTAGGGAGGCTGCGATGTACCCCCCCCCCCCCCCGAATTCGGGTGCCTCAGATGACTTTCTGGGCGCTACGAGCGGGGGTTTTCACAGGTGGAGGCGGGTTGATGAATCAACTCATCGGTCAGGCAGGTACTGGCGAAGCATCAAGAATTGACTTGTTAAAAAGTCCTTTCAACCACGAGACCGGTTTCGTGGGAGCGGTAGCCATGCCCAAAATGGGCGCGCCAAGCGGTTCCGGCGTTGCCCAATCCAAGGTGGCGATTCTGCTGTGCACCTATCACGGCCAGCACTATCTCGCAGAACAACTCGATTCATTTGCAGCGCAATCCCACAGTAACTGGGAAGTCTGGGCTTCTGATGACGGCTCCAAGGATGACACGCACGCCATTCTTGAAGCCTATCAACAGAAGTGGCCAGACGGCCGATTGTCGATTCACTTCGGTCCAGCGGAAGGTTTTGCGGCGAATTTCCTGTCGTTGACGTGCAAAGCCAGCATCGACGCGGATTACTACGCCTATTCAGACCAAGACGACATTTGGGAGCCCAACAAGCTGGCCCGTGCAGTGGAATGGCTGAATACTCTGCCTGAAGACATTCCCGCGTTGTACTGCTCGCGTACCCGCTTGGTGGACTCCAATAACAACGAAATCGGCGTCTCACCGCTTTTTACCAAGCCGCCAAGCTTTGCCAATGCGTTGATGCAAAACATTGGCGGCGGCAACACCATGGTTTTCAATAACGCCGCGCGCAACCTCCTGCGCGAAGCGGGTGAAAACCTGCCTGTGATCACCCACGACTGGTGGGCATACATGGTGGTCACCGGTTGTGGCGGTCAGGTTTTTTACGACGCCGAGCCCACGCTCCGCTATCGCCAGCACGATGGCAACTTGGTAGGCATGAACGCGACCTGGCCGGCTCGTTTCAAGCGCATTCGCATGCTGTGGCAAGGCCGCTTTTCGGGGTTGGAACGACAGCAACATCGCTGCCTTGCGCGCTCTGAGCCATCGGCTTACTCCAGAAAATTTGGAAATACTGGAGCGTTTCGCCAGAGCCCGCGAAATGAGCCTGATCCCTCGTCTTATCCATCTCAAACGCAGTGGCATTTACCGTCAGACACTCCTCGGAAACCTTGGACTGGTTGCAGCTGCGGTTTTCAGGAAACTTTGACACATGGCAATTCTGGTCACCGGCGGTGCAGGCTTCATTGGCAGCAACTTCGTGCTCGACTGGCTGGGCGTATCGGACGAGTCCGTCGTCAACCTCGACAAGCTCACCTACGCGGGCAACCTGGAGAATCTGGCTAGCCTGCAGGGCGACGCGCGTCACATCTTTGTGCAGGGAGACTTGGGTGACCGCACCCTGGTGGACGGCCTGCTGGCCCAGCACAAACCGCGCGCCGTGTTGCACTTCGCCGCCGAAAGCCACGTCGACCGTTCCATCCACGGCCCCGAAGACTTCATCCAGACCAACATCGTCGGCACCTTCCGCCTGTTGGAAGCCGTGCGGGCCTACTGGTCGGCCTTGCCCGAGGCCGAACAAGCTGCCTTCCGCTTCCTACACGTCAGCACCGACGAGGTCTACGGCACCCTGTCGAAAAACGATCCGCCGTTTGCCGAAGACAACGCCTACGAGCCCAACAGCCCCTACAGCGCCAGCAAAGCCGCCAGCGACCACCTGGTGCGTGCCTGGCACCACACCTACGGCTTGCCGGTGCTCACCACCAACTGCAGCAACAACTACGGGCCCTTCCACTTCCCGGAAAAACTCATCCCGCTCATGATCGTCAACGCCCTGGCTGGCAAACCCTTGCCGGTCTACGGCGACGGCCTGCAGGTGCGCGACTGGCTCTACGTGAAAGACCACTGCAGCGCCATCCGCCGTGTGCTCGAAGCCGGCCAACTGGGTGAAACCTACAACGTCGGCGGCTGGAACGAAAAGACCAACATCGAGATCGTGCACACCGTCTGCGCGCTGCTCGACGAGTTGCGCCCCAAGGCCGACGGGCGCAGCTACAAAACGCAGATCACCCACGTGCAAGACCGCCCCGGCCACGACCGGCGCTACGCCATCGACGCGCGCAAGATCGAGCGCGAACTGGGCTGGAAGCCCGCCGAAACCTTCGAGACTGGCATCCGCAAGACGGTGCAGTGGTACCTGGAAAACCACGATTGGGTTCAGCACGTACAAAACGGCTCCTACCGCGACTGGGTCAGCCAGCACTACGGCGAAGAGGTGGCTGCATGAGTCGCAAAGGGATCATCCTTGCCGGCGGTTCCGGAACGCGTCTACATCCGGCCACGCTGGCCATCAGCAAGCAACTGCTGCCCGTTTTCGACAAGCCCATGATCTACTACCCGCTCAGCACACTGATGCTGGCGGGGATCCGTGACATCCTCATCATCAGCACCCCGCAGGATACGCCGCGTTTCACTCAACTGTTGGGCGACGGCAGCCAATGGGGGCTCGAACCTGCAATATGCCGTGCAGCCCAGCCCGGACGGCCTGGCCCAGGCCTTTCTGATTGGCAGGGAATTCATCGGCAAACACCCATCCGCGCTCGTGCTGGGTGACAACATCTTCTACGGCCACGACTTTCACCACCTGCTGGCCAACGCCATGGCCCGTAACGTGGGTGCCAGCGTGTTTGCGTACCACGTGCATGATCCGGAGCGTTACGGCGTGGCGGAGTTCGATGCGTATGGCAAGGTACTGTCTCTAGAAGAAAAGCCTAGACAACCCAAGTCCAACTATGCCGTTACCGGGCTCTATTTTTACGACGATCAAGTGGTTGATTTGGCCAAGACCCTCAAGCCCTCACCGCGCGGCGAACTGGAAATCACCGATCTCAATAGGCTGTATCTGGGACAGGAACAACTCAGCGTGGAGATCATGGGCCGTGGCTATGCCTGGCTCGACACTGGAACCCACGAATCTCTGCTCGATGCCAGCCAGTTCATTGCTACCCTCGAAAACCGCCAGGGCCTGAAGGTCGCCTGCCCCGAGGAGATCGCTTACCGAAAAGGCTGGATCAGTGCCGGGCAGCTCGAGGCACTGGCCCAGCCCCTGACCAAGAACGGCTATGGCCAGTATCTGCTGAGAATCCTCAAGGAAAACGTATTCTGATGAAGGCAATACCACTCGCCATCCCTGATGTCGTACTCATCGAGCCCCAAGTGTTCGGTGACGAGCGCGGCTTCTTTTTTGAAAGCTTCAACCAAGCGCAATTTGAAGCAGCTGTCGGCAAGCCGGTACAGTTTGTGCAAGATAACCACAGCCGCAGCGTGAAGAACGTCTTGCGCGGGTTGCATTACCAAATCCAGCACCCCCAAGGCAAACTGGTCAGGGTTGTGCAAGGCGAAGTTTTCGACGTTGCGGTTGACCTCAGAAAAAGCAGCGAAACCTTTGGTCAGTGGGTGGGGGAAATCCTCTCGGCTGAAAACAAGCGGCAACTCTGGGTTCCGGAAGGTTTTGCTCATGGCTTTGTCGTGCTCTCGGATACTGCCGAGTTTCTCTACAAAACCACGGACTATTACGCGCCCGCTTATGAGCGTTGCATTCTCTGGTATGACCCCACACTCCGTATCCAGTGGCCTGATGGAATTCAGCCCATCCTCTCTGCGAAGGATGCCCAAGGCAAGGGATTAACCGAGGCCGAGGTGTTTGCCTGATGCGCGATTTTCTCGTCACTCCTGTCGAAATGGTGGCCAGCCTCTGGAGTAATCGCAGCCTCATCCATGCGTCGGCCAAGCGCGAGGTATTAGGCCGCTATCGGGGTTCTGCACTCGGTCTGCTTTGGTCTCTCTTCAACCCGTTGTTCATGCTGACGGTCTACACCTTTGTATTCAGTGTGGTCTTCAACGCCCGGTGGGGCGGCGGCGGCAGTTCCAAAGTTGAATTTGCGCTAGTGCTCTTTGCTGGCTTGATCGTCTTCAACCTGTTTGCTGAATGTATTGGCCGCGCACCCAGCCTGATTCTCTCGAATCCCAACTACGTCAAGAAAGTAGTATTCCCGCTGGAGATTCTGCCGTTTGTCGTCCTACTAGCAGCGCTTTATCACGCCCTGATCAGCCTGGGAGTCTGGCTTGCTGCGTACATCGTGCTGTTCGGTGTGCCCCATGCCACCGTTTTTGTGTTGCCGATGGTCATCCTGCCGTTCACATTGTTCATCATGGGGTTGAGTTGGGCCTTGGCCTCACTCGGGGTCTTTCTGCGAGATGTCTCGCAGTTCATCGGTGTTGTTGTCACTACGCTGATGTTTCTGAGCCCAGTCTTTTACCCGGCCAGCGCTCTGCCCGAAAGTTTCCGCCACCTTCTGTACATCAACCCGCTCACTCCTGTGATCGAGATGACAAGGGATGTGCTTTTCTGGGGCAACATGCCGAACTTCACTATGCTGGCCATCTATTGGCTGGCGACAGGGTTCATCGCTTGGCTGGGCTTTGCATGGTTCCAGAAGACCAGAAAGGGCTTTGCCGATGTCCTCTGAAATCGCTATCAAGGTCGAGGGCTTGAGCAAGTGCTTCCAGATCTACGATACCCCCCGAGATCGCCTTAAGCAGTTTGTCATGCCGCGCCTTCAACGCATGCTTGGCTTCTCGCCCAAGCAGCATTACCGAGAGTTCTGGGCTCTGAAGGACGTCTCGTTCCAGGTAAAGAAGGGAGAGACCGTTGGGATCGTCGGCCGTAACGGGAGTGGCAAATCCACGCTGCTGCAGATTATTTGCGGCACGCTCAATCCGACCGAAGGTATGGTCACCGCGCATGGTCGAATTGCTGCTCTACTGGAGCTGGGGTCGGGATTCAACCCCGAGTTCACGGGGCGTGAAAACATCCACATGAATGCAGCGGTTCTCGGGTTGTCCGAGGAGGAAATTGACGCCCGGTTTGATGAAATTGTCTCCTTCGCTGACATCGGCGATTTCATCGATCAGCCAGTCAAAGCCTACTCCAGCGGGATGGTCGTGCGGCTCGCCTTCGCCGTGGCCATCAATGTGGCCCCCGAAATCCTGATTGTCGACGAGGCGCTTGCCGTGGGCGATGCTGCATTTCAACGCAAATGCATGCGAAAGATCAGCGAGCTGAGTGACGCCGGCGTCACCTTGCTGTTCGTCAGTCACGACATGGAAACCGTGAAGAAGATCTGCAGCGAGGCCCTCTATCTGGCCCGAGGTTCAGTGATCGAGTTTGGCGCTGCCAAGCAGGTCTGCATCTCGTATGAGCGCGATCTGTTCGGAGCATCCAGAAAGGCGGAAACGACGCAGGCCGAGGCTCTGGTCGATTCGGCTGAACTGGATCAGGCAATCCTGGATGAGGATTTGCTCCAAACCAATGAAAAGACTTACGGGGACGGCCGGGCGCAGATCATCGACGTCGCCATCACGAATCAACATCAGCAACGAACGAACATTCTGGCTCCGAACGCCTCTTACGTCTTCTCTTACCGAGCGGTATTTTCGGCGCCGGTTGCCCTGCCTGTATTCGGGATGATGATCACGAATCGAGAGGGCGTGTGTATCTTTGGCGCCAACACGCAAAATCATTCCGTATCCCGACGTCACTTCGACGAAGGTGACGAGGTACGAATCGAGTTTCACATTACGAATCACCTTGGGCCAGGAATTTTTTACCTCACCTGCGGAATTCATGCGCCGGACAGTAGCGATGGACTGATCTACTTGCAGCGCCGTATGGATGTACTCATATTCAAGGTCGGCTCGGACGATGGCTTGTCCATCGGGGGCGTGGTGAACCTCAATCCAAGGATTGAAGTAATTGAGAAAGTTTTATGATGTTAAGCGAGAAAATAGAAATGGCCGCACCGGATTTGACCTTCGTGCATTCGCTTTTCCGTTCCGGCAGCACCTACTTCTACAATGCACTGAAGCGAACCGGCAAGTTCCACATCTATCATGAGCCGATGCATGAAGTCATTGCATCGCTTGCAACCGCTTGGAATGAACTAAGTGGTCGCAAGGATCAACTGAAGTCAACGCTACGACATGATTTTTTGATTGGCGGCTACTTCGACGAGTTTTCTCATTTGCTACCCAGCATAAAAAAGACCTTCGATCAGAAGTTCAGCTTCGACTATTACTTCATTGATGCCGGCGACAAAGCATCTGATCTGAAGGCTTATATTGATTTGTTGGTCGACGGCGCATCACAGTTCCCAGTTCTTCAGTGCACACGTACTTGTGGACGAATTGGTTGGCTAAAAAAGAACTACAAGTCCAGCCATATCTACCTACTTCGAAATCCCTGGGATCAATGGTATTCCTACAAGGTTGACCCTTACATTGCTAACACCCCCCGCTTAACTTACTCATTAAGCAATGTCCCTGCACCGCTGAAGTCCGTGTTTGAGGCGAGCGGCGCCTGTCCATTGATTGGCCACAACACACAGGAAAAGGTTGCATACAGCTTCGGGCATCCCCTCACGCCCGAGCAGGATTACTTTCTGTTCTTCGGTTTCATGGCTGCACTCCTTTGTTTGTTGCCAGCAAGACTGCGATGTATTCATTGATATGGACGAGCTGAGTGCATCCGAAGGTTACCGGGTCAAATGTCTTGCCCAACTGGAAGATATTGGTATTCGGTCGATTGATTTTTCTGACGCTAAGTTACATCGCGCTATTTTCGATTACCGAGAGAGGGCGGGCTTCCGTATAGTGGAAGAGCAAGTCCTAGAGATTTATCGGCAACATGGAGTGCCTACTGGATTGGCACGTGAGTATTTGGAAAAGGCAGGTCAAGAATCCTTTGTTTCGATCAACAAATTGGATGCTCCTCCTACAGGAATTCTGGAAGACGCATACCGGATGCGAGAGCTGCTGTCGGCCCGCGACGGCCAGATCGCCAGTCTGAGCCAAGCGGTCAGCGAGCGCGACGAGTTGCTATCGGCCCGCGACGGCCAGATCGCCAGTCTGAGCCAAGCGGTCAGCGAGCGCGACGAGTTGCTATCGGCCCGCGACGGCCAGATCGCCAGTCTGAGCCAAGCGGTCAGCGAGCGCGACGAGTTGCTATCGGCCCGCGACGGCCAGATCGCCAGTCTGAGCCAAGCGGTCAGCGAGCGCGACGAGTTGCTGTCGGCCCGCGACGGCCAGATCGCCAGTCTGAGCCAAGCGGTCAGCGAGCGCGACGAGTTGCTATCGGCCCGCGACGGCCAGATCGCCAGTCTGAGCCAAGCGGTCAGCGAGCGCGACGAGTTGCTATCGGCCCGCGACGGCCAGATCGCCAGTCTGAGCCAAGCGGTCAGCGAGCGCGACGAGTTGCTATCGGCCCGCGACGGCCAGATCGCCAGTCTGAGCCAAGCGGTCAGCGAGCGCGACGAGTTGCTATCGGCCCGCGACGGCCAGATCGCCAGTCTGACTGATGAGACAGTGCGTCGTGGAGAATGGGCCTTAGGGTTGGATGCTGAACTGAGAGATGTGCGAGCAAAGCTTTTCAGCCGTGACAAGCAGCAATTCCTGGCGCTTGACTCTCCCCTTGCGTGAGGCGCGGCGTTGGATTTCGTCTCCAGCGCAGCAAGCAAAACGCTACACAAAAGCCACACTAAGGCTGGCGAAGCGCGTGTACCAATCCTTGCCGCTAGGCTATCAGACCAAAGCTAACCATCGACAACTTCTTGCCAAGTTCTTCCCACGTCTGCTACTTGCAACTGGTACGCCAGCGGCGACTATTCCTATGCTTGCAGGCACTCATGTGTCACCGCAGCATGGTTCCGTAGCCAAGTCGACAGAAGCTGCAACAGATCCAGTAACTCCCGCAGCCAGCTTTGTAATTCCTGCTTCGGATCGTCCGGAGGTCTCGGTCATCATCCCTGTATATGGGAAAGTTGATTACACATTGCGATGCCTTGTGTCAATTGCAGGCAATCAACCAAAAACTGCCTTTGAGGTGATCGTGGTGGATGACTGTTCTCCCGATGACTCTTTTGATGTCCTGTTCAAAGTCCAGGGCATTCGGTTGCTGCGCAACGAGCAGAATCAGGGCTTCATCCGTTCATGCAACAACGGTGCAAAGGCAGCGCGTGGTGATTACCTGTATTTCCTGAATAACGATACCGAAGTCACTTTCTGCTGGCTGGACGAACTACTTCGCACCTTCCGCGAATTTCCGGGCACGGGGCTCGCAGGGTCAAAACTGGTCTATCCCGATGGGCGCCTCCAAGAAGCGGGGGGCATCATCTGGCAGGACGGCAGTGCCTGGAATTTCGGGCGTTTTCAAAATCCTCAGCTACCTATTTACAACTACGCCAGAGAGGTTGACTACTGTTCCGGTGCCTCCATCATGGTCCCTAAGTCGTTGTTTGATGAGTTAAACGGCTTTGATGAACACTATGCCCCAGCATACTGCGAAGATTCCGACCTTGCCTTGAAGATTCGCGACAAGGGCTATCGAGTCATCTATCAACCCCTGTCCATCGTCATTCACTTTGAAGGGATAACTTCGGGGACGGATACCACCCTGGGCGTAAAGGCCCACCAAATCGAAAATACAAGGAAGCTGTTCGAACGCTGGCAAGAGCGGCTCAAAGCCCATCAAGCATCTGGGACTGATGTAGACAATGCCAAAGACCGCAGGGCGAAGCGCCGCGTGCTGGTGCTCGACCACTGCACCCCCACGCCCGACCAAGATGCTGGCTCGGTAACGGTATTTAATCTACTGCTGTTGTTAAGGGAGATGGACTTCCAAGTCACGTTTATCCCTGAAGACAATTTTCTTTACATGCCCGAGTACACCACCGCATTGCAGCGGGCAGGTATTGAAGTGCTCTACGCCCCTTATGTCACCAATGTGGAGCAGCACCTGAAAGAGTACGGTGCACGATATGACCTAGCATTCCTTTTCAGGCCGGGGGTCGTCGAGCGCCACCTAAAAATCGTTCGCCAATACTGCACTAAAGCCAAGGTGCTCTTCCATACCGTGGACTTGCACTTCTTGCGCATGTCGCGCGAAGCTGAGCTTCAATCAGACAATGCCAAACAAAAGGCAGCAGACGAAATGCGGCAGCGCGAGCTGGCAGCGATCCGTGCCGTCGATGCCACCATCGTACACAGCACAGCCGAACTGGAAATCCTTTGGCCTCTGTTGCCCGAGGCCAAGCTTCATGTGTTCCCCTTGATCATGGATGTCAAAGGGTCGAGCAAGATCTTTGCAGAGCGCAGAGATATTGTCTTTGTCGGCGGCTATCAACATACTCCTAACGTCGATGCGGTGAAATATTTTGTAGAAGATGTCATGCCTTTGCTGCGCAAAAAACTCACTGGCGTGCACTTTTACGCAGTTGGCAGCAAGCCACCTGCCGCTATACAAGCGCTGGCAGCGGAAGACGTCATTGTTACGGGCTTTGTAGAAGACCTGACGCCACTGCTCGACAGGATGCGTGTATCGGTTGCCCCTCTGCGCTATGGAGCTGGTATTAAGGGCAAGATCGGCACCGCAATGGCCGTTGGGTTGCCCGTTGTAGCCACCTCACTAGCGGCAGAGGGAATGTCGCTCACCGATGGTGAAAATATTTTGGTGGCTGACGATGCAGAAGCCCTTGCTGCTGCGATTGCCAGAATCTACCAAGATGAAGCGCTGTGGAACCGTATTAGCGAAAATGGAGTGGATTTTGCTGAGCAATCGTGGGGAGCCGAGGCAGCTTGGAATAAACTTGCGAGAATTCTTTGTGAGTTGGGTTTTTTATTACAGCGCGGAAACAGACAGTTAATTCTTTATGGGGCCGATCGTAGTGATGGAAAAAAAGTTGCGACGACAAATCTTAAGTCGCCAGCCTTGAAGGCGGGTGTTGCTGATGATGAGTATCGTAAAAAAGTCCAACAAGAACTGGCCATCTATGAAAAGCAGGTAAATGTTCACGATCTTCCAGATATTTACCATTATTGGTCCAATAAATACTTGGCTCCAATTTTTCGTGATGCTGGATTTTCGACGATTGCCGAATTTTTCTCATCTAATCTTCTAGTTGCTGCAACAAGAACAGGTTGTACAAAAGCCTATTTTGTTAGCGTAGGGGCGGGAAATTGTGATTTGGAGGTCTCTATTGCCAAAAACCTACTCCAAGCTGGCTTGAGTGAATTTGTATTGGAGTGTCTTGAGATAAATCCTGTGATGCTTGAACGGGGTAAGCAGATAGCCAAAGAAAATGGTGTCTTGAGTAAGATGGTTTTTGTTGAGGCTGACTTCAATACGTGGCAAGCAAGCCGTGAATACCATGGGGTAATGGCAAATCAATCACTGCATCACGTAACCCAACTCGAAAATTTATTTGATCAAGTAAGAAATGCTCTGCATAGAGATGGAAGCTTTGTGATTAGTGACATGATTGGTCGAAACGGCCACCAGAGATGGCCGGAAGCATTGGAGATTGTTCAAAGGTATTGGAAGGAATTGCCGGATACAAAGAAATATAATCATCTTCTTAATAGATTTGAGGCTGAGTACGACAACTGGGATTGTAGTATAGAAGGCTTTGAGGGGATTCGTGCAGAAGATATTCTGCCCTTGCTTGTTCAAAGATTTCAGTGCGAAAAGTTTGTCGGTTTTGGGAATGTCATTGATATTTTTGTTGACAGATGTTTTGGTCACAACTTCAGCCGTGAATCCGAAGAAGATAAGGCCCTTATAGATAAAGTTCATGCAGAAGATGAAGCGGGATTTGCTGCTGGTACATTAACTCCGACGCACATGATGGCAGTTTTTTGTAAAACATTGCATTGTGAGTCATTTTATTCGCGAGGAATTAAGCCGCATGCCGTATTAAAATTCAGAGGGTTGGCGTGATGAGAACCAAATCGACCTTCTTTATAGTAGGTGCTACAGGTTACGTTGGTAGCGTCTTGTTAGCGAATGCCAACAAGTCGGGCTCTGCTCTTGGCACATCATCCTCTGGCGGAAAAGGCCTTCTGCCTGCTCCGCCTGGATGCGCCTGCTGATTTTGATTACGGCAATGTCCGTTCCGGTGATGTCGCGCTGCTAACAGCCGCCATTTCAGCGCCCGACATCTGCGCTCGTGAGCACGATCGTGCGTGGGCGGTGAACGTTACCGGAACGTCGAGCTTTATCCAGAGCGTTATCGATCGCGGTGCCCGCGTACTCTTTTTTTCCAGCGATACCGTCTATGGCGAGCGCGAAGATTCGTTCGACGAGTCAGCAGCGTGCAATCCGACAGGCGAGTATGCGGAAATGAAACGCGAGGTCGAACAACGCTTTTTCGGGCAACGCATCATTCAAGGCGATTCGTCTTTCATACGTGTTCTCTCGCGAAGACAAGTTCACCCGCTACCTCAGCCGGATGCGCCACGCGTCACGAGGAAGCCGATCTATTCCATCCGTTTTTCCGTGCCATCGTGCATCGCGATGATGTCGTCGAGGGCGCGTTGGCGCTGGCGGCTCGCTGGAATGACGTGCCTGAGCAGGTCATCAACTTCGGCGGCCCGCAGGTGCTTTCTCGGATCGAGTTCGCCGAATGCCTTCGAGAGACTCATCTCCATGACCTGCGCTTCAAGGTGACAGAACCCGGCGCAGACTTCTTCAAGAATCGCCCCCGTGTCATTGCGATGACGTCCCCAGTTTTATCCAGACTGCTTGCACGGCCGCCTCGCACGCTTCGCGAGGCTGCTTGTTTGGAGTTTGCGGCGTCTTCAAATACTGAGAGATTTTTATGAGCAAAAAAGTATTAATCACTGGAATCACCGGACAGGTGGGCTCTGCAGTCGGCTGACTTCGTACTCGAGAACACGTCGTACGATGTCGTCGGCATGATGCGATGGCAGGAGCCGATGGATAACCTCTATCACCTGACTGACCGGATCAATCGTAAAGACCGTATCAGCCTGCACTACGCCGATCTGAATGACTACTCGGCCCTTGCGCGCATGCTCAAGGCCGTTCGGCCAGATTACGTCTCGCACTTGGCCGCGCAGTCATATCCGAAGACCTCGTTCGACATTCCGATCGAGACCTTACAGACCAACATCATCGGTACCGCCAATTTGCTCGAAGCCATCCGCCAGCAAAAGGAGGCTGACGGTTACGACCCGGTCGTGCATGTTTGTTCTTCAAGTGAAGTTTATGGGCGCGCCAAGCCTGGGATGCCGCTTGCGGAAGACACGCCCTTTCATGGAGCGAGCCCCTACAGCATCAGCAAGATCGGCACGGATTATCTGGGCCGCTTTTACGGCGAAGCGTATCGCTTGCGCACCTTCGTTACCCGCATGGGTACGCATTCCGGCCCCCGGCGCAGCGACGTGTTCTTTGAGAGCACTGTGGCAAAACAGATCGCACTGATCGAGGCTGGATATCAGACGCCGGAGATCCGCGTTGGGAATCTTTCCAGCACCCGAACGTTCCAGGATGCGCGAGATGCGGTCAGGGCCTACTTCCTTTTGTTGGAAGCGAGCGCTCAAGGCAAGATAGCCTGCGGAGAATATTTCAACATTGCTGGTGAAGAAGCTTTCCAACTGCCTGAGGTGATCGATATCCTCCTTGGATTCAGCACCCGTACCGACATCAAGGTTGTGACCGATCAGGACCGGTTAAGGCCGATCGATGCTGACTATCAAATGTTCGATAACACCAAGATTCGTGCAGCGATCGATTGGAAGCCCGAAATTCCGGCCAGAAAGATGTTTGAAGACTTGTTGAACCACTGGCGCAGCGAAATTGCCAAGGGACGCATTCCACTGAATCGCTAAACGGAGAGATAAGATGCCTGTAGTTCGAGCCCGTGCACCTCTTCGCCTTGGACTGGCTGGTGGCGGCACCGACGTGTCTCCGTATTGCGATATCTATGGTGGTTTTGTGCTCAATGCGGCCATTGACCGCTACGCCTATGCGGTGATCAAAACCCTGGACGAGCCAGTGGTCCGCTTTATTGCTACCGACCAGCAGGTGGAGAAGGTTAGGCCGGCGGAAGTGCCGTTACCGCTTGATGGCAATCTGGATTTGCACAAGTCGGTGTACAACCACATCGTGCAAAACTTCAATGGCGGCAAGCCTATCCCGTTGGAATTGAGTACGTTCTGCGATGCGCCGGCCGGTTCTGGTTTAGGGTCATCCTTGACGTTGGTGGTGACCATGATCCGCGCCTTTGCGGAATTGCTGAACCTGCCCCTGGATGACTACACCATCGCCCACATGGCTTACCAAATCGAACGGGTGGATTGTGGGCTGCAAGGAGGCCGGCAAGATCAGTATTCGGCGACGTTCGGTGGTTTCAACTTCATGGAGTTTTACGCTGACGAGCGGGCAGTTATTAATCCGCTGCGCGTCAAGAACTGGATCCTGTGCGAGCTTGAGGCCTCCTTGGTGCTGTACTTCACCGGAGTGTCGCGTGAGTCGGCGCACATCATCGCGGACCAGAGTAGCAATGTGAAGTCCGGTGCGGCAGATGCGCTGGAGGCGATGCATGGCATCAAGCGTGAGGCCCTTGCGATGAAAGAATGCTTGTTGCGGGGGGACTTTGAGGGCTTGGTGGAGTCTATGCGCCTAGGCTGGGAAAACAAGAAACGTTTGGCTGAAAATGGTATCCAATCCGCACATCGATGCAATCTACGATTCGGCCCTTCAGGCCGGTGCCTTAGCCGGAAAAGTATCCGGTGCAGGTGGCGGTGGCTTCATGCGGTTCTTTGTGCCCACAGAAAAGCGCATGGATGTGATCCGCACCCTGAGTGGCTTTGGTGGGCAGGTAAGTAACTGTCACTTCACGAAACACGGTACGCAGGCATGGAGAATTTCATGAGAGATTACATCACTGGTCAGATTCAGGAGACCCAGCGGGTCATGTCGGCCATGTTGGCGGACGATTCGCTACTGGCGCGGGTGGCGGCGGCGGCCGAGGCTTGCGTCGCGTCCATGAACAACGGCGGCAAGATTTTGCTTGCCGGAAATGGCGGTAGCGCCGCCGATGCACAACACATTGCCGGTGAATTTGTCAGCCGGTTTGCTTTTGATCGTCCTGGTCTGCCTGCCATCGCGTTGACCACAGACACGTCCATTCTTACGGCGATTGGCAATGACTACGGCTATGACAAGCTGTTTGCTCGTCAGGTGCAGGCACATGCCCAAAAGGGCGATGTCTTCATCGCCTATTCGACCTCTGGAAAGTCTCCCAATGTGATTGCTGCGCTCCAGGAGGCGAAAAGCCGTGGCGTCGTATGCATTGGCATGACAGGTAACCGTGGAGGTCCGATGAAGGAGCTGGTGCGAATACTACCTAGACGTTCCTTCGGCTGACACGCCAAAGATCCAGGAAGGGCATGCCGTGCTGGGCCATATCCTGTGCGGCTTGGTTGAACAGGCACTGTTCAAGGCGCCCGCCTGATGGAGGCAATTGTTCTGGCCGGCGGGTTTGGCACACGGTTGCGCCAAGTGGTGGCAGATGTGCCCAAGCCGATGGCGCCTATTGCTGGTCGCCCGTTTTTGGAGATTTTGCTTGGCTCGCTCGCGAAAAAGGGCTTTTCGCGAGCGGTTCTCTCGCTGGGGTTCATGGCTGAAAAGATCAGCGGCCATTTTGGTTCCCGGTTCGCTGGGCTGGACATCGCATACGTTGTGGAAGACACACCCCTTGGCACCGGGGGCGCAACTCGGCTTGCCGCCGAGGCATGCACCCAAGACCATGTATATGTCTTTAACGGCGACACCTATCTCGACCTTGAGGTCGAACTGCTCGAACAGCAATGGCAGGTCAGGCGGCATCCGATCGTTGTCGGTAGGCAGGTGTCGGATACCGCACGCTATGGGCGTTTGGTTGTAGATGGCGATCGGATAACCAGTTTTGAAGAAAAGGGAATCACGGGCCAAGGCTTAATCAATGCGGGTTGCTATGTGCTGTCAAGAGATGCGCTGGCGAGATTCCCTCTGAACCAGGCCTTCTCCATCGAGACCGACTACCTTGTACCAGAGGTTGCGCGTGAAATGGTTGAGGTATTTGTGACCAAGGGAGTGTTCATCGACATTGGAATCCCCGCAGACTATGCGCGGGCGCAGACACTCCTTGCAGATCTATGAAGAGACCCGCGCTGTTTCTGGATCGGGATGGCGTGATCAATGTGGATCACGGGTATGTGCACACGCCAGAAGAGTTTCACTTCATCGACGGTATTTTTGACCTTGTGTCCGCCGCCAATCGGTCGGGCTACCTCGTTGTCGTGGTGACGAACCAGGCCGGTATTGGACGTGGCTACTACAGTGAGGCGCAGTTTCATAACTTGACTCATTGGATGAAGTGCAGATTCGCCGAGCATGGTGGACGAATCGACGGTGTCTACTTCTGCCCCTATCATCCGGAACACGGTATCGGTAAGTACCGCCGGGAGAGTGAATTCCGCAAGCCAGCTCCAGGCATGTTGCTGCAAGCCCAAAGTGAACTAGGGATCGACCTGGAGCGATCGATTCTTGTTGGCGACAAGCTGAGTGACATGGCGGCAGGCCGCTCAGCGGGAGTGGGGACGCTTTTTGCATTTCGGCGGCGAGCATGTCGGGGGCGACACCATCGCCATCAGTCAACTTTCCGAGGCGATGCGTTATGTGTGTGCGCCTGCAAGATAAAGGCTTATTTGTTTCACGCAGTCCTCTGTGTTCGTAACAGTTGAGTTAATCACCAAATCTGGGTTCGAAGGTCGTTCGTAGGGGCTGTTGATCCCCGTCATGTTTGGCAACTGACCACTACGGGCCTTTTTGTACAGCCCCTTGGGATCACGCTGCTCGCATACTTCCAGCGGCGTGTCCACGAACACTTCGATGAAGTTTTCAGCACCGATCAACTCCCGTGCCATTTCGCGTTCGGCCCTAAAGGGACTGATGAAGGCGGTCATCACAATCAGGCCTGCATCCATCATCAACTTGGCGACTTCCGCCACACGGCGAATGTTTTCGACCCTATCGGCGTCGGTAAACCCCAGGTCTTTGTTCAGTCCTTGCCGTATGTTGTCACCGTCCAGAATGTAAGTACGCTTGCCCTGGGCGTGAAGTTCCTTCTCCAGGACGTTGGCAAGGGTGGACTTGCCGGAACCGGACAGGCCGGTGAACCAGATGACTTTGCCTTTGTGGCCATTGAGGCGTTCGCGGTCTTCATGGGTGATGCTGAGTGCCTGCCGGTGCACGTTCTGCGCACGGCGCAGGTTGTGGCGGATCATGCCGGCGGCCACCGTGGCGTGGGTGAACTTGTCTACCAGGATGAAGCCGCCCAACGTGCGGTTGTCGTCGTAAGGGGCAAACACTACCGGCTTGCTCAGCGCCAGGTTGGCCACGGCAATGTCGTTGAGTGTGAGCTGTTTGCACGACTCATGCGCCTGTGTGTTCACGTTGACCTGATATTTCAGGCTGGTGAGGCTGGCGCTGGCCCACTGGTTGGCAAGCTTCATCTCGTAGGCCCGCCCCATATGACCGGGTTCATCGTGCATCCACACGAGCGTGGCCTCGAACTGGTCGGTCATCTCCAGCGGTTGTTCGGCCAGGGCCAACACGTCGCCGCGCGAGGCGTCGACTTCTCTGTCGAGCACCAAGGTGACGGCGTCGCCAGCATGGGCAATTGGCAAATCACCGTCTGCGGTGACCATCCGTGACAGAGTCGCCGTCTGACCAGACGCGGTGACTCGGATTAGATCGCCAACCTTCAATTGACCTGCTGCCAGGGTGCCACTGAAGCCCCGGAAGCTGGCATTAGGCCGATTCACCCACTGCACCGGGAACACAACTTTGTTGTGAACGGGTTGGGTGATGGGAAGTGTCCCCAGGCAACCCATCAAGGTGGGACCCTGATACCAGGGGGTGTGCCGGGAGCGCTCGGTGATGTTGTCGCCTTTCAGGGCCGATAGCGGAATGGGCGTGATGCTCGTGAAGCCGAGCGGCTGGGCCAGTATGTGGAAGTCGGCCACGATGGCGTCGAAGACCGCTTGCTGGTAGCCCACCAGGTCCAGCTTGTTGACAGCCAGGATGACCTGCTTGATGCCCACCAGCGACACCAGGTAGGCATGGCGCCGGGTTTGCGTGAGCACGCCTTGGCGGGCATCGATCAGCAGCACCGCCACATCGGCTGTGGAGGCACCCGTCACCATGTTGCGGGTGTATTGCTCGTGCCCGGGTGTGTCGGCCACGATGAACTTGCGCCGGGGCGTGGCGAAGAAGCGGTAGGCCACGTCGATCGTGATGCCTTGCTCACGCTCAGCCGCCAGGCCATCGACCAGCAAAGCGAAGTCAATGTCCTGCCCTTGGGTGCCGTGCCGCTTGGAGTCGGCCTGCAAGGCAGTGAGTTGGTCGTCGAACACCTGTTGTGATTCCCACAGCAAGCGACCAATCAGGGTGCTCTTGCCATCGTCCACGCTGCCGCAGGTGATGAAGCGCAGCAAGTCCTGTTGGGCTTGCTGGACCATCCAATCGTGGATGGTGGCGGTCTTGGGGCACCGATCCATCGACGGGTGTTTGCTTGCCGTGGGTGCTTTGGGTTGGCGTGTGGCTTTGGAAGGGGCTTTGTTCATGGCAGATGCAGCAGGGTTTGTGCAAGATGTTGGGCATGCAGGCGCAACTCGGGTACAGCGGTCGCTTCCCAGAGCGTTCCCTTGAGCAGCGGGCCCACGTACCACAGGCCCTCGACGGGATTCTGGTGGGTGTCTATGACCTGAAGGTCTGGTGTGACCCTCAGGCCCAGGCCATGGGTATCCGGTGCTATCCAGCCCTTTTTGAGTAGCTGAGCCATCAGTGGATTGGCGTGGCGTTGTATGTCGGTATTGGGTCCGATGCAGTTGACGATAGCGCAGACCTGCAGGGTGTTCACTTGCTGCGATCCCCTGCGCCGATACGCCACTTCAACCCCATCGGAAAGTTGCCGCAGGGTGGTGATTCGCCCTGCGATGACCTGAGCTCGACGCTCTGCCAGCAGTTGATCCAGCCGCTGGGCGGCCATGGGTGCGAGCCGATGGCGATGCACATCCCAGTGCGCCTGTAGATGGCGCAAGAATCGCCGTTGCTCATTTGCTGGCAGCGATTGCCAGAGTTGAGGCGTGTGCGGGCGCAGTTCATTCAAGGCATCGCGCCAATCACCCCCCTGTTGGGCCAGTGCTTTCAGGTGTTGGCGCAAGACCCGGGTGTAGGCCCGAACCGTGGGTGGCACATCGCGCAGATATTCTGGGAATGACTGAGGCTTGGGCGCGGTCGTCGATAGCCGGTGGCGATGCGGTAGCAGACCATGGCGAGACAGCAGGTAGATGGATCCTCGGTGCGGAGATTGCGCCAGGCAGAACAAGGCATCGACCGCTGTATGGCCGGTGCCCACGATCAACACCGGCTGATCGTTGGGCAGGCGGTGCATGTCGTCAAAGTTCCACGGGTCGATCACGTGCGCACCAACCTCTGGGTCCAATGGAATGGGGAATCGAGGCCGCTGGTGGCCCAGGGCCAGGACCACCTGGTCAGCAATCAATTGTTCTCCGCTGGCCAGTGCCACCTGCCATGTGGACTCGCCAGACTCCCCGATGGCGCGGTTCAATGCCACTGCTTCATCCACCCGCAGTTCGATCAGGCCCGGGCTGGCGACTTGGGTTTGCGACCACAGGCTTCGCAGGTACTGACCATAGAGCCGACGCGAGACAAAGGAGCCTGGCGACAGAGAAGGGTCGATGCGCTGGCAATACGCCACGAAGTGCCCAGGCTCATTGGCCAGGGCGCTCATGTTGCCCGCAGGGACGTTGAGCAACAGGTTGTCGTCGTCAAACCGATACGCCAGGCCGCGACCGATGTCTGGGGTGGGGTTAACGAGTGTGATTCGCAGGCGATTCGGTGTGCAGCTGCGCGCCAGATGGATGGCCGTGAGCGTGCCACTGAAGCCGCCACCGATGATGACCACGTGTTTGGGGCGAGCCATCAGAAGTAGCCTTCCTGTTTTTTCTTTTCCATGGAGCCAGCGCTGTCGGTGTCGATCTTGCGCCCCTGGCGCTCGGACTGGCGAGCGTGAATGATCTCCAGCAGGATGTCTTCCAGCGTCTCGGCTTCGGACTCCACCGCCCCGGTGAGCGGGTAGCAGCCCAGGGTTCGAAAGCGGACCTTCTTGATCTGCACCTCTTCGCCAGGCAGCAAGCGGCAGCGCTCGTCGTCCACCATCATGATCATCTCGGGCCGTACCACCACGGGCCGGGGCTTGGCAAAGTACAGCGGGACCATGGGGATGTTCTCCTGGTAGATGTACTGCCAGATGTCGAGCTCGGTCCAATTGCTCAAAGGAAAGACCCGGATGCTTTCGCCCGGACTCTTGCGGGTGTTGTAGAGGTTCCAGAGTTCTGGGCGCTGGTTCTTCGGGTCCCAACGGTGGGTGGACGTGCGGAAGGAGAAGACGCGTTCCTTGGCGCGGGACTTTTCTTCGTCGCGACGGGCACCGCCAAACACCACGTCGAATTTGTAATGGTCCAGCGCCTGCTTGAGGCCTTCGGTCTTGGTGATGTCGGTGTGCAGCGCCGAGCCATGGTCGAAGGGGTTGATATTTTTTTCGACGGCTTCGGGGTTGGTGTGCACCAGCAGGTCCATGCCGCTTTCGCGGGCCATGAAGTCCCGAAACAGGTACATTTCCTGAAATTTCCAGCGCGTGTCGATGTGCAGCAGCGGAAACGGCGGCGGTGCGGGGTAAAAGGCCTTTCGCGCCAAGTGCAGCATGACGCCACTGTCTTTGCCGATGGAGTACATCATCACCGGGTTCTGCGCTTCGGCCACCGCTTCGCGGATGATGTGGATGCTCTCGGCCTCCAGCCGCTTGAGGTGGGGGGACGGTGCCAGATCGGTTTTGGCGTTGCCGCTCAAGCTTAAGCCCGCAGGCAATACCGGGCGGTAGGCTTGCGGGCAGAGGTGGATGTCGGCGGTGCTGTTCATGTGACGCAGATGCGCCACCAAAGCACCATGGGGGAACACGGCAATGGGTTTGCCGATGTGGCGTTGCAGGTCGGCCAACGCTTGATGAACGGCTGCATCGTTCAGGTTAGCCAACGGCACCCAGAAACGGGCGCCGCGCGCGTCGTTGGCGTGCAGGCAGGGTTGGCCGCCAGGCAGGGGATTCAGTTGAACAAACAGTACCCGGTCGCGCCGCTTGCGCGCTTGCTCGATGGCCCAGTCCAGCACCAGCCGGTTGGTTGATCGATCGCGCTCGTCCAGTAGCAACTCGGGCGCCAGTTCCTGCGGCAGCAAGTCCATGGCGTTCAGGCGCCGCTCGGCCGTGCGTTTGGTATCGGCTTCGCCCAGCGATTGGAGGTGGGCGAAGGCGAGTTCGGTGTCCCACACCTGGGGGGCATCGAGGCCAAGCAGATTGGCATCTAGGTCTGTCGCAGATTGCTTTTTATTCATGTGCTTTATAGAAAATCGCTTGTGATACGATCGACATTCGTATTAAATCACAAACAAACACATAATGCGACAAGTGGATCGAGCCATATTGTTGGACAAGCTGCTGCCCGTTGTGCGCGCTGCGGGCGATGCCGTCATGGCGATCTACCAAGAGGGTGGGTCCCAAGTGGTATACAAAGCCGATGCCAGCCCGGTGACTGAGGCCGACCTGGCTGCCCATCGGGTGTTGGCAGCAGGGCTGGCGCCTCTGTTGCCGGATTGCCCAGTGGTATCCGAGGAGGATTCGGCTTCACTGGCAGCGAATGCTCCTTCGTACCGCTTCTGGCTGGTGGACCCGCTGGATGGCACCAAGGAGTTCATCGCCCGCAACGGCGAGTTCACGGTGAACATTGCCTTGATTGAAGATGCCCGATCTGTGTTTGGCGTGGTGTATGCGCCAGCCATTGATGCAATGTACTGGGGAGGCGCAGGCATGGGGGCATTTCGATGCATGGGTGCCCAAACTGTTGCGATCAAAGTGGCGGCTGCCGAGGCAGGGGGTGCATGCCGGGTTGTGGCAAGTAAGAGCCATCTCAATGAGGCAACGCGATCCTTGATAGATCGCTTGGGTGATGTCAGCCTGGTCCAGGCTGGCAGCTCGCTCAAGTTCTGCCGGGTGGCTGAGGGCGAGGCCGACATCTATCCTCGGTTGGCGCCGACTTGCGAATGGAACACGGCGGCAGCCCAGGCGGTGCTGGAGGGTGCAGGTGGGGTGGTCGTAGACCCTCAGGGCATTCCCTTGCTGTACGGCAAGCCCGACGTGCTCAATCCCTCATTCATCGCCACTCGTGATACAGCGCTGATCCCGGCATGATCGATACCGCGTATGCCCTGGCCGGTGCGTTTACTGGCTTTGTTGTAGGCTTAACCAGCGTCGGTGGCGGTGCATTGATGACACCGATCCTGCTGATCTTTTTTGGCGTGTCGCCGACCACGGCCATTGCGACCGATTTATGGTTTGCAGCTATCACCAAGCTGGTTGGAGCCAGGGTGCATCACACCAACGGCAATGTCGACTGGCAGGTCGCCAAACGCCTGTGGTTGGGCAGTTTGCCCATGGCTTTGCTGATTGTGGTCATCGTCAGCCTGGGGGCGCAGGTTGCGAAGGTGGACTGGTTGACGAAGGCGATTGGCGTGGTGGTGTTGATCACTGCCGTCGGGTTGCTTGTTGCTCCAAGGCTGGTGGCTTATGCCCGGTGGCGGCGGATTGGGCAGCCAGAACGTTTCAAGGCAATTCAACCAGCGCTTACGGTGATATCTGGCGGGGTGTTGGGTCTGTGCGTCGCCCTCACCTCGGTGGGTGCCGGTGCGCTGGGTAGTGTGATGTTGCTCTACCTGTATCCGCTGCGGATGATGCCGCATCGGCTGGTGGCAACCGACATCGTGCATGCCATTCCCTTGGCGGTGGTGGCCGGGTTGGGCTATCTGTTCGCGGGCATGGTGGATTGGTGGATGCTGGCCAGTTTGTTGGTGGGCTCTATACCCACCGTGCTTCTGGGAAGTTTGTTGGCCGGGAAGATAACTGGCCGAGGGGTTCAGATCGCCTTGGCGTTAGTGCTGCTTGCAGCGGGGGTGAAGGTGCTAATGTGAGAGGGAGGGAAGATGGATAGTCAGATCATCGCGGCGGCAATCGCCGTCGTTGGAACACTTGGTGGTGGATTGGTAACCGTTTGGGCTCAGCGCGAATCTAAAAGGATGGCCTCACTGGAAAAGCGAATCCAGCGATACAGCAGTGAGATCCGGGCACGGCAGGCCCAAGAAGATATTGCGGCTGAGTGGTTGTACGAGTTGGGAGTGGCGAATTCGGCGCGAGCCGCGAAGCTCTTGTTGCGGGATCGTACCGAGGAACGACGTGGGCTACGCCCGGAGATCGGCCCCGCTGGAGTTCGGGAGCGATAGTAGTTTCCTCCGCGTGCTTCCGCACCAACCCGCAGGCGTTATTGAGGAAAGTTCGATGGAGTGTTAAACTCCACCACCATTTTCAAAGCCCAACCCTTCTCGGTTGGGCTTTTTCACATCTGGGTTTCCCCAGACTGTGCGCGGTTTCTGTCGATTCTGCGTGTGCTACAGCCCCCGGCAGGCCAGCCACAAGGCGCCTACTTACCCGCCCAGTTTGACCCTTTTCCGCTCTCGGTTCTCAAAAAATATCCGAGAACTTCGCCAGCCGAGCACACGCAGAAACCCTTTCACGACAAGCGCTTGCTACCGAAGTGCTGCACCGGGTTCGACGCATGGACCACCTGCCGCCAATAGTCGAACCCGATGCCTGCATGGCGGCGATCGTCAGCCCTTGGGCGGGTGGGGATCATTGCCGTAGCTGTTGCGCTCCCGGATACGACCATCCTCACCATGAATCAGCACTTCGCTGCGCTGGTTGATGGCGATGTCGCGGGCGACACGTTCGGCCTCGGACTGGGTGCGATGATGCGAAGTGTCTCGCTGATTGCCTGCGCCACGTACGGCCCAGCCGTCGTCGCGTTTCACTACATGTTGGTTTTTGCCGGCCATTTTCAAATTCCTTTCAAGGTTGGGTGGAAGGTGTAAGTCGGGCGTGAGGAGGTGTCTGTTCAGTCACCCCCTTTCCAGAATCACGAACTCAGGCTTGAGCCAGTAGTGCCCCTTGTCGTCCTTGCCGACGAAGGTGGTGTAGACCTGCTTATGCCGTTTGAAAATATCCGCTGTTCGGAAGGTGGCGCCAGGCTCAAGACCAAGCCCTTCAGCGATGCGCCGCTTGTGCACCTCATCGCCATCGGCGTCTTCCAGAATCTTCAGGAACAGATAGACCTGAGGCGACAGATCGATTGCCTGACCATCAATCAGCGCGACACGCTGCGTGTGCATCAGACGCAGGGAGGTCTCCGCCGATTCCTGCACCGGTGCCGGACGAGTCAGGTACGCCTCCAGGTTCTCGATCACCAGACCAGCCTTGCGGATGTGGGCGATGGCCCGCAGCGGTATCAGCAGGCGATCGCTTAAGGCAGTCCCGGCCGGGGATGCCGGATCATCCGATGTGATGATGACCTCGGCACCGGGTGCGACCAGTTGCGTCAGCTTGGCCACCACCTGTTCGGACATCGCATTCAAGCGCCGCGCAAAGAACACCGTGTGTCTGCGGCGCCGATGTTCTATTTCGCCCAGGCGCCACAAGACGTTGTCTACAACCGTTTCGACGGCATAGCGCGGCGCCAGCCCCAAGCCGACCGACAACCACTTGGCGAGCTTGGCGGGTTGTACCTGCCAGTAGTGCGCTTGCTCATTCGTGAGCTCGACCCATCCACACTCCGGACAGTGACCTCGATAAGGTTGCGACGCTGGCGCAGAGTATGGCTGTGGGCGCATGGACTCGGTACCGCAGTCTGGGCAAAGGATATCCAGGGCTCGCTGGCGGCTGACGGCGATGGCATCCAGCGCCAGCAGATGGCCGTAGAAACCTGGCCGGCTTGAAAGCCAGATCGCATCGGGCGAAATCAGCATGTCGTTGCGCTCCAGCAGCCGACAGATTTCTGCCAGCCCCTGGTCGTTCATGACCGCGACTGGTTCATTCATGCATTGCCCCCACTGATTCCTCGACCACCTTGATTGCTGCTGGCGACTGCATGACGCCGAGTGCCCGCAGCAGCGATTCCACCAGACGGGCATCGGCCTCTTCCATGTCGCGCAGATTGCTGATCCCGCTTTGCTTCAGATCGACGTGCAGCACGCGGCTGGCTTTGCCAGGCTGTACCGGTTCGAAGTAAAGCGACACCACGGCATCGATGATGTTGAAGCCCTGGCCCATCAGGATGGGACTGATCTGCTGGGCAGTGAGGCAGGCCAGTACGTCAGGCGCATCCTTCTCGCCGGGTGGCTTGATCAGGTAGTCACAGATCGGCGGGTGAATGGCACGGACCTTGGCCTGCGACAAGCGGATATGCTCCACCCGGTTGGCGGCCAGATCACATTCACTGTTATTGAAGAGCTCAAAACCGTCCCGCAGACGGTTGAGGAAAAACATCGGCTTCTCGACATCCTTGGGCTGCAGCACTGCCTTGAAAACATGCTTGCCGAGGTGCTCCAGCAAGGTCTTCTGTGTCTTGCTACCGCCAGGAGCCAGCACGTCGATCACACCGCTGGCCGGGTAGATGACGACGTCCATGGCCATCGGTGGTCGGATGTCGCGCCAGTGGGCGCGGTTGTCGTCGCCGAACTCCAGTTGGCGCTGGGCGTTGTCCTCGATGAGGATACCCAGCTGCACGCCGCCATCCAGATGTCGGTCCAGGGTATCGATCTGGCAGGCGCGCGGCGTGCCCTTACGCGGCGTGAATGCCGTGGCCAGAGCGACTTCGAGGGCGTGAACGTCCTCTTGTCCCCGGAACAACGCGTCGACCGGTGGCACATGAAAGCGTTTCCAGCCGCGTTTGCCGATGCGCAGGCTGACCGCATAAATGGCCTCGGCGGTGGCAAACTGATCCGGCCAATTGGCCATGACCCACAAGGCCCGCTCCGCATCACTGGAGAACTTCGTGAAATCCTCGTGGATCGCGGAGTCCGGTGGTGCGGTGTTGCGCAGGGCATCGACACCGCGTTGATTGGCCAGTTCATGGACGCGCCGCATCTCGGCGTACAGCGCCTCACTCTGGGCAGCAGGCAGCGCATCGAAAATCTCGGTGACAGTGTCGACCAGCTTGTCATCAGCAAGCTCAGTGGGCAGGTCCAGCTTGCGGGACTGGAGATAGAACTTCCAGGCGTGGACAGGCACCTGGCGGATGAGTTGGCGGTAGTTGAAGGCGGCCATATTGTTTTCCTTTTTGTTGGGCCGCCGTGCCGATGACTTCTTGTGTGCGCGAGAGGCCTGGGTTGTTTACACTGTTCTCAACACCAGATTGCACAACAAAGCAAAATGTATTTGTTCGCTATATCGGGTGTTTAATGGAATTTAACGGCGCATGATTGTGTTGTCAAGCCGGTGCGGATTCGTTCGAAATAACGTAATATCTCGGTCTGTGCAAAACGCTACTAAGTCCCTGATTGACGGGGCTGAGAGAACACAGGAGAAACCGTGGCAACCCCACTGGGTGACAAAATTCGCAGGTTGCGCCGAGAGCAGAAGATGAGTCTCGACGCACTGGCCGCCGCCGCCGGCATGAGCAAGAGCTATCTGTGGGAGTTGGAAAACAATGACGACGCCAACCCCACCATGGAAAAACTGGCCAGCATCGCCGCCGCCCTTCACGTGACGCCGGAGTTCCTGGCCCACATTGAGCAGGCCGACCAGCCCGAGGATGCCTTCGACAAGGCGTTCTTCCGGAACTACAAGACGCTGAAACCCGAGACCAAGCATCAGCTCCTTGAAATCCTCAAGACGCTGAAGAAAACCCAAGGATGAGTGCGCCGCCAAATAAGCCGGCGCCTTGGGCCAATCGGCTGAACAAACTCCTGGACCAGTTCCATGCCGTACATGGCGGCGACCGTTTTCCGGTTGATGTCGAAGCGCTGATTCTTGAAGTGCCAGCCACTTTCCAGACCGGGGAGCCGATCACCATCCAGGGTGAAGCGATGGACCCGGAGTTTGAGGGCGCGCTGTTCAACCTGAACGCCGATGAGCCCGGCAAGGGCAACTGGGCCATCATCTTCAATCAGGCGATCAGCTCCCCTGGGCGGATCCGGTTCACGCTGGCACACGAACTCGGGCATTACCTGGTGCATCGCCATCTGCAGCCATCCTTCAACTGCAGTGAAGTCGACACCACCCAATGGGACAGCGAAGAGCGCCAGATTGAATTTGAGGCGAACACGTTTGCGTCCTACCTGCTGATGCCTGCCGACGATTACCGTCGACAGATCCAGGGGGCAACGATAGACCTGGATGTGCTCGGTGCATGCGCGGATCGGTATGGCGTGTCCATGACGTCGGCCATACTGAAGTGGCTTGAGCTCACGCCCCAGCGTGCGGTGCTGGTCATGTCCCAGAACGGGGTCGTCCAGTGGGCCTGCGGCAGTGAGTCAGGCAAGTGGCTCTCCATCCATCTGAACAAGCGGCTGGCCAATGGTCAGCGCCGGCCGTTGCCCGCCAGGAGTGCCACCCGCTTGGGCACCGAAACCAATGTCGATCGGCTGGGCACCCCGATCGATGCACGCATCTGGTTCCCGCTGGAGCCCGAGGGCATGGTCGCGCGGGAGATGCGCATCGCATCAGACCTCTATCGTCAAACGATGACCCTGCTGGTCCTACCGCCTGAGGTCAAGCCTTGGGAGCGCGACAAGACGGACGATGACGACGATGGCCTTGAAAGCACCATCGACCGTTTCGAGCGTAACGGTCAGCCGCCGGTCCGCTGACGGCACTCCCGGTCGGTTCGGTGGCGTTTGTCACCCGCACGCACCTACCCGCAACCGATAACTTCCGTCCGCAATCACCCGAATCGGGCTGCAATTCCCTGCTCGGAAATCCGGTGGCCAGCCGGTGAAATGGTGGCAGTTTTTCATCACGAAAGCCTGCCATGACACCTCTCGAACACCCTACCAAATCCGCCTACCGCGATACCCGTGAGCTTGGGCGCTCGCCTTGCCAGGAAATCGCGCAGTTGCTCGCTGCCGGCATTCTCCGGGCACGCACTGGTTCTGCTGTGGCGAGCCCATGTCAGCATGAAGCCACGGCTGGCAACATTCCGCTTGGCTTCACTGGCCACCAGCGCGTTCATACGAACCCGTCTCAACAAGAAGGAGTTTTCGTATGACGACACACGCAAGTCAAGAAACCGTCGCCGCGCGCCTCGCGCAACTGTCCTACCTGCCGATGGAAAACCTCTGGGCGCTCTGGGATCAACACTTTGATCGTCGCCCTGGCCACCATCACCGCACCTGGCTGGAAAGCCGGCTGGCCTACAAGATCCAGGAGGAGGCGTTCGGCGCCATGTCCTCATCACTCAAGCGCCGACTGGAAAAAATCGGTGAAACCGGCGAGGTGCCCAACCAGAAGCGTCGCGCAGAAAACCAGCTGGCGCCGGGTGCCACCCTGATCCGGGAATACAACGGGATACCCCACCACGTCAAAGTGCTGGATGACGGGCGTTTTGAATACCTGACGCGCACCTACAAGAGCTTGTCCGGCGTGGCCAAGGCCATCACCGGCACCGCCTGGTCAGGGCCGGCCTTCTTTGGGCTGCGCCAGCCGTCCAAGCGGGGGATATCCGCATGAGAAAGCCTGCCCCCTATGCGAATACGCAAGTGCCAGCGATCACGCCCAAGCGGCGCTGCGCGGTCTACACTCGCAAGTCCACCGATGAAGGCCTGGACATGGAATACAACAGCCTGGAGGCGCAGCGCGATGCAGGACTGGCCTACATTGCCAGCCAGCGTCACGAGGGCTGGATTGCCTTGACCGATGGTTACGACGATGGCGGTTTTTCGGGTGGCAACATCGACCGCCCCAGCCTCAAGCGTCTGATGGCAGACATCGAAGATGGCAAGATCGACATTGTGGTGGTCTACAAGATTGACCGACTGACGCGCAATCTGACGGACTTTGCACGACTGGTCGAGGTGTTCGATCGCCACGGGGTCTCGTTCGTGTCGGTGACCCAGCAGTTCAACACCACCACCTCAATGGGGCGCCTGACGCTCAACATCCTGCTGTCCTTCGCCCAGTTCGAGCGCGAGGTCACTGGCGAGCGCATCCGCGACAAGATTGCCGCCAGCAAGGCCAAGGGCATGTGGATGGGTGGCGTGCCGCCCTTGGGCTACGACGTCAAGGATCGCAAACTCGTCGTCAATGACAAAGAGGCGGCACTGGTGCGCGACATTTTCATGCGTTATGCCGAGCATGGATCGGCCGCACGTCTGGTGCGCGAGTTGCAGGTCGAAGGGCACACCACAAAATCCTGGGAGACCCAGACCGGAAAATTCCACCACGGCCGCATCATCGATCAACAGTACCTGTTCAAGCTGCTGCGCAATCGCCTGTACCTGGGCGAGATCACCAACAAAGGGGAAGTCTTCCAAGGTCAACATCAGGCCATCATCACGCGGGCCCAGTGGGAGGCGGTTGAGGCGATCATTGCGCAACGCAAGCGCAGCACGACACGAGACCGTTACAACGAGACCCCGGCGTTGCTGGCTGGATTCCTGTATGCACCCGATGGCCAGCGCATGTTGCCCACCTACACGCAGAAGAAAAACGGCAAGCGCTACCACTACTACGTCCCTTATCTGGAGAAACGCCAGACGGCGGGCGCATCACGCATCCCTGGCCAGCGGAGCATGGGCCCCATGCCTGCTGCCGAAATCGAGTCGGCCGTGCTGATGCAGGTCCTGCGGGTATTGCAGGAGCCCGAGATGATCATTGGTGTGTGGCGCGAGGTGCTGACAATGCATGAGCGGCCTGCCCTCGATGAAGCGATGGTCGTGGTGGCCATGCGCCGCATCGGGGATATCTGGGCGCAGATGTTCCCGGTGGAGCAGCATCGGATCATGCGCCTGTTGATCGAGCGCGTGCAACTGCACCCGAATGGCCTCGACATCGTCTGGTGTGAAGACGGCTGGCAACGCTTCCGTCGCGAACTGGCCCAGCACCCCTTTGTGGTGGAGCAAAAGGAGGCGCCCGCCATGGGGCATCTCGGCCATGATGAGGAGGTGATGGCATGAGCCAATCAACCCCGCAACGTTGCAAGATCGAGATATCGGTGTCGGGTCCGTCGCGTGAATACCAGAGCCAGGGTTCGGCGGTGACCTTTGTCCCCCTGACCATCAAACGCCGGCATACCCGAAAACTGCTGATTGCCCCGCCCGGTCAGGAAGATGCCAAGGTCCGATCATCATTTGATTTGCCTATGATCCGCACGATCGGCAAGGCCTTCTATTGGCAAAAGTTGCTCGACAGTGGTGAGGTGGCTAACGCGACCGAGCTGGCGCGGCAGTTGAAACTTGAGCCAGGCTGGGTGGCCGAAGTGCTGCGGTTGACACGATTGGCACCCGACATCGTGCAGGCCATTTTGGATGGACGGCAGCCGCGCCACCTCAATCTTCACGCGGTTCGCGGGCGACAGGCGGAGGTGCCCGTCGACTGGGACGAGCAACGGCGGTTGTTTGGATTTGGACCGATGGGCTGATCACAGCGGCGCCAGTTCTTCTCCGCATCACAACCCCCATCAGTTTGCCTGCACCTGCTGCAGGCATTTTTTTCACGCAAACGTCGGCGCAGGCAGCAATTGCCTGATCTGCCCACCCTTTGCGTCCACCTTGCCCACCGGTTTGCCCACCCCCTGAATCCCAAACTGCACTCACGTTTTCGCAATCACCTGAAAGGAGATCAACGTGAGTGTCAAACACCTGAATCAGCGCCAACTGGCTGAGCGCTGGAATGTCGCGGAGGCCACGCTGGAGCGGTGGCGATCCGCCGGTATCGGGCCGGTGTATCTGAAGTTGCAGGGCCGCGTCCTCTACCGCGTCGAGGACATCGAGGAGTACGAGGCGAGGAGTCTGCACAGCAGCACGTCGTCACGCGTGGTGGCAGGAGGTGTGGCATGAGCCTACCCCATCTGCCCTCGCACAGCCAGGACGTGGTGTCCATCCCGGCCACCGAGTTGGCCGCATTCGATGCTCGCAGCCTGTTCCAGCTCAAGACGCTCGCCGCCGACCGCCTGGCAAGTGCCAAGGCTGAAGTCGATCACATCGAACACGCGTTGAACCTGAAGTACGCCGAGCGCGCCAAGCACCTGCGCCTGGTCGCCGGCAAAGACAGTGGCGTTGTGCATTTCGACGATGGCGATGTGCGCATCACCGCCGATCTGCCCAAGAAGGTCGAGTGGGATCAGGCACTGCTGGCCAACCTGGATGCACGCATTGCCGCCAATGGCGACAACCCGCGTGAATACATCGACGTCAGCTACCGCGTCTCAGAGACCAAGTTCTCCGCCTGGGCCAGTGCCCTGCGCGAGCAATTCAACCCCGCACGAACCGTGAAGGTGGGCAAGCCCAGCTTCCGCCTCGCCCTGCTTTCGGAGTAATCACCATGTTCAAAAACCTGATCGAATCCCTGCGCAAGAAAACCCTGTCCCTGTCCGACCTGCCGGAAACCATCCGCGTGCCGGGCCACGCCGGGCAGACCGACATCGACCGCCTTCCCCTCGACCAAGCCTCGGTCGATGACCTGGCCTTTGCCATCCAGGGGCTGGAAGCCCGCTCGTCCGAAATCTCCTGCCAACTGCATTCCTTGCGCCGCCTGCACGACCTGGCTCGCGCCCGTGGTGCGCTCGGTACGGACAAGGTCACTGAGATCTTTGATGGGGAGGTCTGACATGAGTTTTCCCTTCATCACCGCCGAGCAGCGCCTCGCCGAAAAGCGTGGCTCCAAAGGCGTCATCCTTGGACCCTCGGGTGTCGGCAAAACCACGCTCCTCAAAACTGCCGATGCGGCCCGCACGCTGTTCATCGATCTGGAAGCCGGGGATCTGGCGGTACTGGACTGGCCTGGTGACAGCGTGCGGCCGCGCACCTGGCAGGAATGCCGGGATCTGGCCTGTTATATAGGCGGACCCAATCCGGCGCTGCGCGACGACCAATCCTACAGCCAGGCGCATTACGACCAAGTGTGCGCCCTGTTCGGCGATCCGGCCATGCTGGCCAAGTACTCGCTGATCTTCGTCGACTCCATCACGGTTGCGGGGCGGCTGTGTCTGCAGTGGGCCAAGGGGCAGCCGCAGGCCTTCTCCGAAAAAACTGGCAAGCCTGACACGCGGGGCGCTTACGGCCTGCATGCCAGTGAACTGGTGGGGTGGCTCACCCAGTTGCAGCATGTCCGTGACAAAGACATCTGGCTGGTGGGAATCCTCGACGAAAAACTCGACGACTTCAACCGCAAGGTTTTCAGCCCGCAGATCGAGGGCTCCAAAGCCGCACTGGAGTTGCCCGGCATCGTCGATCAGGTCATTTCGATGGTGGTGCTCAAGTCGGACGACGGCACCCCTTATCGAGCCTTCGTTTGCCAGCACATCAACCCCTGGGGCTATCCCGCCAAAGACCGTTCCGGACGACTGGAGGTCGTCGAGGAGCCACATCTGGGCCGCCTCATTTCCAAGATCACCGCGCCGCGCGCGCAATAAGCAGGAGAGTTTTCATGAACAGCTACAACCACAACGCCGCTTGGAACGATTTCAACGATGCCGAGGACCAGCGCGAATACGCCCTGATTCCGCCCAAGACCCTGGCCAAGGTGATCATGGCCATTCGCCCGGGCGGTTATGACGATCCGAGCCAAGGCTGGACGGGCGGCTATGCGACCCGCTCTGACAAGACCGGTGCGATTTACCTCAATGCCAAGTTCACCATTCTGGAGGGACCGTTTGCCAAACGGGTGGTGTTCGGGCTGATTGGCTTGTCCAGCCCGAAGGGTCCCGAGTGGACCAACATCGGCCGCAGTTTTCTGCGCGCCATCCTGAACTCGGCACGCGGCATTCACCCGGCCGACAACTCGCCGCAGGCGCAAAGCGCGCGCCGCATCAAGGGCTTCGCCGATCTGGATGGCGTGGAGTTTGTCGCTCGCATCGATGTCGAGAAAGATCAGAACGGCGACGACAAGAACGTCATCAAGGCCGCCATTCAGCCGGATCACAAGGAATACGCCGCCCTGATGGGACAGCCTGCGCGGATGTCCAGCCCTGCGTCCGCTGCGCCGCCGAGCGCCACCCCATCTACCCCATCTTCGCCGGCTGTTCCCACCCGTCCCGCTTGGGCGCAATAAGGAGGATTTCCCATGATGCTGCGTCCTCGGCAGCGGGAGTTCGTCACCCGCTGCGTTACGGCCCTGAAGGCCCATGGCAACACCCTCGGTGTGGCACCGACCGGTGCAGGCAAGACCATTTGCCTGTCCGGCACGGCTGGTGAGTTTCTGCAACACCGGGATGCCAAGGTGTGTGTTCTGGCTCATCGGGATGAGCTGACTGCGCAAAACCTGGCCAAGTTTGGCCGGGTCAATCCGCACGTCACCACCTCCGTGTTCGATGCCCGTCAGAAATCCTGGTCGGGTCAAGCCACCTTCGCCATGGTGCAAACCTTGGCACGCAACCTTGAGCAGATGCCCACGCTGGACATGCTGGTGATCGACGAAGCCCACCACTGCGCGGCGCCGACTTACCGGCTGGTCATCGATACCGTTCTGGCCAAGAACCCGCATGCCTTGATTTATGGCGTGACTGCCACACCTAATCGCGGCGACGGCAAAGGGCTGCGGGAAGTGTTTTCCAACGTCGCGGATCAGATCCGGTTGGGTGAATTGATCCGTTCTGGCCATCTGGTGTCGCCGCGCACCTTTGTGGTGGATGTCGGCACCCGCGACGCGCTCGACGGTGTGCGCAAGCTGACCGACGACTACGACATGAATGCCGTGGCGTCGATCATGAACACCACGCCTGTCAATGCGGCGGTGGTTCAACACTGGCAGGAGCATGCTGCCCGACGCAAGACTATTGCCTTTGCCGCCACGGTCGATCACGCCTATGCGGTTTGTCATGCATTCATTGCAGCAGGCGTGAAGGCCGCTGTGGTTCATGGCGAGATGACCCCTGCCGAACGTCAGGCCACGCTGGCGTCCTATGAAACCGGCGATGTGACGGTGCTGGTCAATGTCGCCGTGCTCACAGAGGGTTACGACTACACGCCCACCTCGTGCATCGTGCTGCTGCGGCCCAGTTCCTACAAATCCACCCTGATCCAGATGGTCGGGCGCGGCCTTCGCGTGGTCGATCCTGCCGAACACCCGGGCGTTATCAAGACGGACTGCGTGGTACTAGATTTCGGTACCGCATCGCTGCGTCACGGCAGTCTGGAGCAGGAAGTTGATCTCGATGGTTTCGCCGGTGACGGTGAGGCACCGACCAAGCACTGCCCGCAGTGTGATGCAGAAGTACCCATGGCCAGTCGCGAGTGCCCGCTCTGTGGGCACAGTTTTGCCAGGGAGATCGAGGAGACGCGGCATCAGATCAGCGATTTCGTGATGACCGAAATCGACCTGCTCAAGCGCTCCAACTTTGCCTGGTGCGATCTCTTCGGCGATGACTGTGCTCTGCTGGCCACGGGCTTCAAAGCCTGGGCGGGTGTCTTCTTCCTTGGCGGGCGCTGGTATGCGGTGGGCGGCGCTGAAAAAATTTCCGCCCGTTTGCTGGGTGCCGGTGAGCGTACGGTGTGTCTGGCCCAGGCCAACGACTGGCTCAATGACCAGGAAGTCGACGATGCCGCCCACAAGACGCGTCGCTGGTTGCAGGAGTCGCCCACGCCCGGGCAACTGCGCTACCTGCCTGCACCCTTGCGTGCTGATTTCAGCCTGACCCGCTATCAGGCCTCAGCGCTGCTGACCTTTCAGTTCAACAAGACCGCTATCCAGCGTTTGGTCACCGCTGCCAACGACGCGGTGATGACTGAGCTTCGGGAGGTTGCGTGAAATGTGCAGTGTGCGCCCGCCAAGCCAAAGGCCTGGGGTATTTCAACCCGCGCTTGCGGCGCTCCGACCCTCGTCGCTACAGCGATCGCTGGGTGTTCTGCTCCATGCGGTGTCAGAACGCGTTCTCCAAGCTCATGGCACGCATGAGCCAGTTTCAGGAGGACGCCGTGATTGATCCCAGCGACATGGAGATCGCCGCTATGCGATCCGCACTCGGCCCCTTGGGTGAGTACGTCGCCTCCATCGGCATGGATCGCCCCTTGGCCGACTACGACAAGGATGAAGTCCTGCGCCTGGTGGAGGTCGTGGTCGACGCCTATCAGGCACACATGCTGGTCGAGCACGAACGCATGGCAGAGCGCGACCGAGCCTTCTTTGAACAACGTGCCAGCCGTCAGGCCTCTGTCTCGACGGGTGGCGACCACCACAGGATTCCCTTTTGATGATTGACCTGAACCATCAACCCAAATTTCACGAGCAGGTGTCGGCGCTGTTGGATGCCGCCTTGCAAGCAGAGCGCAGTCAGCAGGCACGCCGGCGCTATCTGGGTGCTTCCCGTCTTGGCGTGGCGTGCGAGCGCGCCCTTCAATACGAGTATGTCGATGCGCCGGTCGACGACGGC
>NZ_CP168941.1:0-126835 GCF_051122455.1 Dechloromonas sp. ARDL1 | reverse complement strand
GCTGTGCCGGCTCGGTCGGCAGGGTGGCCAACTGCACTTCCAGATCGGCCAACGCTTCGCGCCGACGCTCGACGAACTGACGCAGCAGGGCAAGCTGCGCGGCCGCTTCGTCGCCGTCCGCCGCATCCAGCGCCCGGCACAGCCGCGCCAGCGCGTCGAGGCCGATGCCCGCCTCGAAGGCCGCCCGCACGAAGCACAGCCGTTGCAAGGCGGCGTCATCGAACAAGCCGTAGCCGCCTGGTGTGCACGCCACCGGGCGCAGCAATCCGCGCAGCAGGTAGTCGCGCACGATATGCACGCTCACCCCGGCATCAAGAGCCAGCCGGGACACCGTGTAGGCGTTCATTGAACACCTCCTTTTTCTCACCCGGCGCAGCAGGAAAGCTGCTTCACATCCTTGTTGAAGGTCTGCGCCGCGAGCTTCAACCCCTCGACCATCGTCAGGTAGGGGAACAACTGGTCGGCCAGTTCCTGCACCGTCATGCGGTTGCGAATGGCCAGAGCCGCCGTCTGGATCAGTTCACCCGCTTCCGGCGCGACCGCCTGTACGCCGATCAGCCGATGGCTGCCTTCCTCGATAACCAACTTGATGAAGCCGCGTGTGTCGAAGTTGGCGAGCGCACGCGGCACGTTGTCCAAGGTCAAGGTGCGGCTGTCGGTCTCGATCCCGTCGTGGTGGGCTTCCGCCTCGCTGTAGCCCACGGTCGCCACTTGCGGATCGGTGAACACCACGGCCGGCATTGCGGTCAGGTCGAGCGCCGCATCGCCGCCGGTCATGTTGATCGCGGCACGGGTGCCGGCCGCTGCCGCCACATAGACGAACTGCGGCTGGTCGGTGCAGTCGCCGGCCGCGTAGATGTTCGGGTTGCTCGTGCGCATGCCTTGGTCGATGACGATGGCACCATGCGCATTGACAGTGACCCCCGCTGCGTCCAGCGCGAGGCTGCGCGTGTTCGGTGTCCGACCGGTGGCAACCAGCAGTTTGTCGGCGCGCAATTCACCGTGCGTGGTGGTCAGCACGAATTCACCGTCCATATGGGCGACCTGGCTGGCTTGCGTGTGCTCCAGCACCTCGATGCCCTCGGCACGGAAAGCGGCTGTCACCGCCTCGCCGATGGCCGGGTCTTCACGGAAGAACAAGGTATTGCGCGCCAGGACCGTGACCTTGCTGCCCAGCCGGGCAAAGGCTTGCGCCAGCTCCAGCGCCACCACCGACGAGCCGATTACGGCAAGGCGTTCGGGAATGGTGTCGCTCGCCAGGGCCTCGGTGGAAGTCCAGTAGGGTGACTCTTTCAACCCCGGAATCGGCGGGACCGCCGGGCTGGCACCCGTGGCGACCAGGCAGCGGTCGAACATCACGACGCGCTCGCCACCCTCGTTCAAACGGACGGTAAGGCTCTGGTCGTCCTTGAAGCGCGCCTCACCGTGCACAACGGTGATGGCCGGATTACCGCCCAGGATGCCTTCGTACTTGGCGTGCCGCAGTTCGTCGACGCGGGCCTGCTGCTGGGCCAGCAGCTTACTGCGGTCAATCGTAGGCACAGTTGCCGCAATACCGCCATCGAACGGGCTTTCCCGGCGCAGATGGGCGATGTGGGCGGCGCGGATCATGATCTTGGACGGCACACAGCCGACATTGACGCAGGTGCCGCCGATGGTGCCGCGCTCGATCAGCGTGACCTGCGCGCCTTGCTCGACGGCCTTCAGCGCCGCCGCCATCGCGGCTCCACCGCTGCCAATGACCGCTACCTGCACCGGGGGCTCGTTGCCACTGTGCTTTTCGGCGGCGGCCATCCATCCCCGCACCTTGTCGAGCAGTCCGACGCGGTTGTCCGCCAGTGGCGCATCGGCTAGCGTTGCCTTGTAGCCCAGTCCGGCCACGGCGGCAGTCAGCGCGTCCGGCGATGTGCCCGGCACGATGGCGAGTTGCGCTGTGCCCTTCGGATAGGACACCAGCGCCGACTGCACGCCTGGCACTTTTTCCAGCGCTTCCTTGACGTGCGCCGCGCACGAGTCGCAAGTCATGCCGGTGATTTTTAGATGGGTCATGCAACAGATCCTTTATCGTTTGTGGCGCCAGACAATGACGTCCGTTGTGCTGCGGTGCCGTTTTCAGTGACTCACTGCTTGACGCTGGACGGATAGCCCGCGTCTGCGGTTGCCTTGGTCAGCTTCTGCACGCTGGTCTTGGCATCGTCGAAGGTGACGACCGCTTGGCGTGTCTCGAAAGTCACGTCAACTTTGCTCACGCCTTCGACCTTGGAAATCGCCTTCTTGACAGTGATCGGGCAGGCGGAGCAGGTCATGCCCGGTACGGACAGCGTGACGGTCTGGGTGGCGGCCCAGACGGGGGCAACAACGGCGGCGAGGGCGAGGGAGGCAAACAGTTTCTTCATGGTGAACTCCGATCAGTAGAAAAATGGCATGACGTAGGGAAATCCGAGCGCGACCAGAACCAGCGCGGCCACGATCCAGAAAATGAGCTTGTAAGTAGCTCGCACTTGGGGAATCGCGCAGACCTCACCCGGTTTGCAGGCCGCTGCCTGCCGGTAGATGCGCCGCCAGGCGAAGAACAACGCCACCAGCGCCACGCCGATAAAGATGGGGCGATAGGGTTCCAACACCGCCAAGTTGCCGATCCAAGCGCCGCTGAACCCCAAGGCGATCAGAACCAACGGCCCGAGGCAGCAAGCCGAGGCGAGGATGGCGGCAAGCCCTCCAGTGAAGAGCGCGCCGCGCCCGGTTTTTGGTTCAGACATGCGCTTGTCCTTTCGAATTGAAATTGGATAGCGTAACCTTACTTCCGTACTCATGTACGGAGTCAAGCGATATGGAAAACAATTTGGAGAACCTGACCATTGGCGTTTTCGCCAAGGCGGCCGGGGTCAATGTGGAGACCATCCGTTTCTATCAGCGCAAGGGCTTGTTGCTGGAGCCTGACAAGCCCTATGGCAGCATCCGCCGCTATGGCGAGGCGGATGTAACGCGGGTGCGCTTCGTGAAATCAGCCCAGCGGCTGGGCTTCAGCCTGGATGAGATCGCCGAGCTGCTGCGGCTGGAGGATGGCACCCATTGCGAGGAAGCCAGCAGTCTGGCCGAGCACAAGCTCAAGGACGTGCGCGAGAAAATGGCTGACCTGGCGCGCATGGAGGCCGTGCTGTCTGAGTTGGTGTGCGCCTGCCATGCGCGAAGGGGGAACGTTTCCTGCCCGCTGATCGCGTCACTACAGGGTGGAGCAAGCTTGGCTGTCGGCGCGCGTTTAAATTTGACCACCTGTGCGCGTTGAATTTTGACCAGGGGTGATAGCCACCTGACATAGGTTGGCTTGTGGATAAGTGTAGCTCAGAACAACCGATTTTCGAGCCACGATGATTGCGTTGGGAAAGCCGTGGAGGACGAAGTCCGGAACGGATTTCCCAACGCGGCCCCGATCAGAACACGCCTTCCTCGGGGGGAGCGCCCCGCTTGCTCTGTTCTCGTGCCTTGATCCTCGACTTGGCGGTGGCCGTACTGTGTCGGAAACGGAACGACTCGTTGCCGGTCTCCACGATTTGGCAGTGATGTGTCAGCCGGTCGAGCAGCGCCGTGGTCATCTTGGCGTCGCCGAACACGCTCGGCCATTCGGCGAAGGTCAGATTGGTCGTGATCATCACGCTGGTGTGCTCGTAGAGTTTCGACAGTAGGTGAAACAGCAAGGCACCGCCGGCCTGGCTGAATGGCAGGTAGCCCAACTCATCGAGAATGACTAGGTCCATGCGCAGCAGCCCCAAGGCAATCCGCCCGGCTTTGCCAGCAGCCTTCTCCAATTCCAGGGCATTGACCAGGTCGACCGTCGAGAAGAAGCGCACGCGTTTGCTGTGATGCGCAATGCCCGAAACGCCCAGCGCCGTAGCGAGGTGTGTCTTGCCGGTGCCCGTGCCGCCAATGAACACGACGTTCTGGGCCTCATCGGCAAAGGAGAGGTCGGCCAGTTGCCGGATCAGCTTCTGATCGACCTTGGATTGCTCAAAGTCGAAGCCAGCTAGATCCCGATGCACCGGGAAGCGGGCGGCATGCATCTGATAGCCAATCGAACGCATCACCCGGTCGGTGTGCTCGGCTTGAAGCAGATGCTCGATCAGCCAGCGTGATGATTCAATCCCCATTCCGCCATTGGCCGACAGTTCCTCCCAGGCGCCTGCCATGCCATGCAAACGAAGTTCCTTAAACTCGCTCAGCAGCTCACGCATGATCAGTCACCTCCGTACGCAGCCGGTCGTACCGTCCAGTATCGGCAACCGGCACTTCGCTGACAGTGAGCACAGTTTCCACCGGTGGCGGCAAGGGGCCGGATTTGAGCCGGTTGAGCATGTTCTCGATGTGCTCCGCACTGGGCAAACCCGATTCCAGCACCAGATCAACCGCGACCAGAACGGCCTCCAGACCGAACTGTGCAATCGCCGACAGCACCTTGGCCATCACCCGATCGCCGCCTTCCCGGCGCAGAAGCAAACCGCGCAATCGTTGCAAGGGCTCCGGCATGTCGGCAAACGGCGCGCCATTTCGCAAGGCCCCCGGCTTGCGTTCGATCAGCGGAATGTAGTGCTGCCAGTCGTAGAGGGTTTGCTGGCGACTGAAGCTACGGGGATGCCTGGCAACACGCATATCGTGCGCCACAATCTCGATCCGTTCCGGATAAAACCGCAGGCTGACCGCCTGCCCCACCAACTCGCACGGCACGGAGTAGCGATTACGATCCAGTGTCACCAGACAGGTACTGGAGACCTTGCCCAGGGTTTCGACGTAGCCATCGAACGGCGCCACCATCGGCATCAGACTCGGTTGCTCGTGTTCGAGCATCTCTGCCACCGTCAGATCGGCATACTCGGGATGACGCAATTCCTGCCACAGGCTGCGACAGCGTTCGAGCAGCCAGACATTCAGATCAGCGAACGAACCGAACCGCTCCTTGCTGGCATCCTGCCAGAGCCGATGCCGGCTATCCTGGACATTCTTCTCGACAACGCCTTTCTCCCAGCCGCTGGCGACATTGCAGAAGTCCGGATCGAACAGGTAGTGGGACGCCATCGCAGAGAAGCGCGCATTAACGATGCGGGATTTGCCCTTCTGCACCTTGTCGACCGCCGTCTTCATGTTGTCGTAGATGCCGCGCCGAGGAATGCCGCCCAACGCAGCAAACGAACGCGTGTGCGCATCGAACAGCATCTCGTGACCCTGCGTCGGGTAGGCCTGAACGACGAACGCCCGACTGGCACAAAGCTTCAGGTGCGAAGCGAGTATCTTCCGCCACACCCCGCCAATGACCAGATGCTCTTCGCTCCAGTCAAACTGAAAGGCTTCGCCCAGCTCGAAATGGAGCGGTACAAAGGCCTTGCTGACCGCCGCACCCCCATCGGCCCGCCAGCGCCGGATGAATTCGGTGACCCGACAGTAGGTGCCGGTAAATCCCGCAGCCTGCAATTCACCAAAGAGTTTCAGCGCTGTCCGCCGATCCCGTTTCGGCCGACGGGCATCCGTTTCCAGGGCTTTGATGAGGCGCGCCGCATACGGCGCTATCTTGATGTTCGGGTTTTGCCGCTCATACTTCGGCTCCGTCCCTTCCGGTGTCCGCAACCATCGCTTCACGGTATTCCGGCTATACCCCGTCTTCCGCGAAATCTCGGACAGCGACATGCCGTCCCGGTAAAACAACCGCCGAATCCTGCCCAGATCCTTCATGGTGATCATCTCCAAAAACCCTGCTCAAAAAATGAGCAGGTGAGTTAATCACCCTGGTCAATTTTCAGCGCGCACAACCCCGCTTTTCTGGTCAGTTTTCAACGAGCGTCAACATCCTCCCTTCAAGTTGAGCCTTCAAGGCTGCGACAGTCTTGAGGTTTGCAGCCAATTCGGCTTTGAGTTCACCTGCGGCCTTCCCTTCGGCAGCGAGTTGCAGGCTCAAGTTGGCATTCGAGTTCAAACAGCTTGCAATGCTGGAGCTCAGAACTGCGCTCTCTTGAGCGCCAAAAGCATCCATCATTCCGGTCGGGTTGGCTTGGGCCTTCGGGTATGCGATAGCGAAGATCCCAAGCAAAAGACCGCCAACGCTCGCTGCGACCACGCCCCGTAAAAACGTCTTCTCGGCCAAGTACAACTGATTTGCCTTGAGAATGAGCAACGGTTCGTTCCGACGGGCGAGATCGATGAGATGCAAAGCCCACTGTCGACGGAAATCTGTTGCGGTCAGTGCAAAAGATTCAAGGCTGGCAGAATTGAGAACATAGTGTGGAGCTCGGGCCCGCACCTTTACTGCATAGATAGCGGCAACCACCAGATATCCGACTGCGATCATGAAGATGGTTAACATCATCACCTTCAGATAGAGCGGGGCATTGATTTTTTCGGTCAATACTGCCGGAAGCGCGATCAAGATGCTCGAGGATATGCCCACGCCTGCAAGGAAGTTTCCTGCTTTGTCCTCAATATTTTTCTTGCGATCAATCTCGCTCTTATAAATAGCTTCCGCGATCGCCATGAATCGCCCCGGGAATTGAGGAGGCTCCATTACCTGAGAGAATGGAGCCATGATGAGCAAATCAAACAGATATTCCCCTGAAGTCAGAGAACGTGCGGTGAGGCTTGTACAAGAAGCCCGCAAAGAACATCCGTCTCAATGGGCAGCCATCGAATCGATCGCCCCGAAGATTGGTTGCGCAGCCCAAACCCTGCATGACTGGGTCAAGCGACATGAAGTGGATACGGGCCGGCGTGATGGCATAACCACCGATGAGCGGGAGCGCATGAAAGCCTTGGAGCGGGAGAACAAGGAGCTCCGTCAGGCCAACGAAATTCTGCGGCTGGCCAGTGCGTTTTTCGCGCAGGCGGAGCTCGACCGCCTCAAGAAGAAGTGAGGGCATTTATTGATCGGCACCGGGAGACGTATGGGGTCGAGCCGCTCTGCAAACTATTGCAGGTTGCCCCGTCTGGCTACTAGCAGGCTGCTGAAATACTTCCCCATCCTGTCGACGAAACAGCGGGTTTGATCGTTATAGAGATTCACCGAGATTACCGAGAGCACAAAGCGGATCATGCGCGGAGCCGACACCTTCACCGAGAGTTTGTTTACGATGCGTCGCCTGGACGACTTTGTGCCGGCGCAGCACCCGTTGCGGCCGATCCGGGCGATGGTGAATCGGGCGCTCAAGGATATCGAACCCCTGCTCAGCGGCATGTATGCCGCCGACGTCAAAGGCGGTCGCCCCAGCATTGCCCCGGAGAAACTCCTGCGTGCCATGCTGCTGCAAATCTTCTACAGCATTCGCTCGGAACGGCAATTGATGGAGCAGACCCAGTACAACCTGCTCTTTCGCTGGTTCATCGGCCTATCGATGGACGATGCAGTCTGGGTGCCCACCGTCTTCACCAAGAATCGCGAACGCCTGATTGCCCACGATGCCGTGATCGAACTCTTCAATGCGGTACTGGCCATTGCCGAGAAGCAGAACTGGCTATCAGGCGAACATTTCAGTGTCGACGGCACGCTCATCCAGGCTTGGGCGGGACACAAGAGTTTCCTGCGCAAGGACGGCGGAGATGATGAAGGCGGCGGCAATTTCAAGGGCCAGTCACGCAGCAATGACACCCACGCCTCACGTACCGACCCGGATGCCCGACTGTACCGCAAGGGCAATACCGCCAGTGAGTTGCGCTACATGGGACACACCTTGAGCGACAACCGCCACGGACTCATTGCCAGTGCGGTCGTGACCACGGCCGATGGCTATGCCGAGCGGGAAGTTGCCAAGGCCCTGATCGCCGATGCCCGCCAAGTCGCCGGCGAAACGGCTGAAATCACCCTCGGCGCGGACAAGGGCTACGATGCCCAGGAATTCATTGCGGCACTCATCGAACTGAATGTCATTCCCCATGTGGCGCAGAACACCAGCCATCGCCGTTCTGCCGTGCCGGACGACATTGCCGGCAGTGACGGTTACGCGATCTCCCAGCAAAAGCGCAAACTCATCGAACAGGGATTCGGCTGGGCCAAGTTCATTGGGCCGATACGCCAGGTGATGGTGCGCGGACTGGAGAAGGTCGATCAGTTGTTCGTGCTGACCATGGCCGCCTACAACCTGACGCGCATGCGCTCCTTGGGAGCAATCCGTCCGCTGGGGGCAATATGATAGGAAAACACCTCGGAATCCCTGTAAAACACGTGCGAACGACCGAAAATCCGCTTCGCCTTACGAAAAACGACTCCGTTCCATGCCACCGTCTGCAGTTGCAGGGCGGTATTTCAGCAGCCTGCTAGAGGTGGTTCCGCGAATCCGGACATCGAGTTAAGTGAAATCTCTGCTTCAATGGGCGATGGAAATCGCCTGCCTAGGAGCAGAAGCAATGAGAAGACCCCGCCGTAACCACACAGCCGCCTTCAAGGCCAAAGTGGCGATTGCCGCCCTCAAGGGCGATGAGACGCTGGCTGCGTTAGCAGAGAAGTTTGACGTTCATCCGAATCAGATTACGCAATGGAAGACACAATTGCTCGAGAACGCCTCGGGTGTCTTTGCGACGGCTGCCGAGAAGCAGGCGGCCACGCCGGACCTGAAGGATTTGCATGCAAAGATAGGCCAGCAGGCGTTGGAGATTGATTTTTTGGCCGTCGCGCTCGGTCGCATCGGCGATGCGAGCGCAAAACGATGATCGACAAGGCCCACGATCTGCCTGTCGTCAGGCAAGTCCAGTTACTTGAGCTTTCGCGTTCTTCTGTCTATTACCAGCCGCAGCCCACATCCGAAATCGATTTGATGCTGATGCGGCGGATTGATGAACTGCACCTGGAGCATCCCTTTGCCGGTGCGCGGATGTTGCGCGATATGCTCAAGCTCGAAGGCCATGAAATCGGTCGCAAACATGTCGGTACGCTGATGAAGAAGCTCGATATCCAGGCCATCTACCGCAAGGCCAACACCAGTCGGCGCAACCAGGCACACCGCATCTATCCCTACCTGCTGCGCGGCCTTGCCATCGAGCGTCCGAATCAGGTCTGGGCCATGGATACGACCTACATCCCGATGCGCCGGGGCTTCGTCTATCTGAGCGCGGTGCTTGATTGGGCAACCCGTCGGGTGCTGAGTTGGCGCCTGTCGAACAGCCTGACGGCTGATCCCTGCGTCGATGCTCTGGAAGAGGCCATCATGAAGTATGGCCGACCGGAAATCATGAACACAGACCAGGGCAGCCAATTCACCAGTTCGGCCTTCATTGGCTTGCTTCAGGAGCACAGCATTCAGGTCAGCATGGATGGCAAGGGCTGCTGGCGCGATAACGTATTCGTCGAACGCCTCTGGAAATCGGTCAAGTACGAGGAGATTTACCTGCACGGCTACGACACCGTTTCCGAGGTCCGACAGGCGCTGGCCCGCTACTTCGATTTTTACAATCGTCGTCGCCCGCACTCAACGCTTGACGGGCAAACCCCGGATACGGCTTACTTCAACCAGCCGCTGCTCGCCGCAGCGGCTTAACCCGCAGAGAACTCACTTAAGAAAACCAAATTTCTGTCCAACTGCGCGGGGCCACCTCTACTGGCGTCACGTTGCCCGGCAACGCAATCCCTCCCTGAGAAGCGCCAGGGCGCAACGAGATGAATTTCTGATTCCCCAGATTCAACGGGTCTGGCAGGCCAATTTCCACGTCTATGGTGTCCGCAAGGTTTGGCGGCAATTGCACCGGGAAGGAACTCCCGTGGCGCGTTGCACGGTCGAACGGCTGATGAAACATCTGGGCATGGAAGGCGTCAGGCGCGGCAAGATCATGCAGACGACGTTCAGTGATGCCCGCGCGCCTTGCCCGCTGGATCGGGTGAATCGCCAATTCAACGCAGAGCGCCCGAACCAACTGTGGGTCTCCGATTTTACGTATGTCTCTACTTGGCAGGGATTTGTCTATGTCGCCTTTGTGATTGATGTCTTTGCTCGCCGTATCGTTGGTTGGCGTGTCAGCAGGTCAATGCGTACCGATTTTGTCCTGGATGCGCTTGAACAGGCGCTGTATGACCGACAGCCCAAACGTGACGGGGCATTGATTCATCACTCGGACCGGGGAAGCCAATACGTTTCCATCCGCTACACCGAGCGGCTGGCCGAAGCAGGCATCGAGCCCTCTGTCGGCAGCAAAGGTGACTCTTACGATAATGCCCTGGCCGAAACCATCAACGGCCTCTACAAAGCCGAATTGGTGTATCACCGGGGCCCTTGGAAAACCATCGAGTCCCTGGAACTGGCGTAAGCGTCCTTTCATGGCCGTCTGGCGAATAGTTTGAAACAGAGAGAAAGTGGTGCCCGCCAAACAAAGTAGCGGGGATCATTTTGGAGACAGCAGAGGTTGTTAGCGGCGGACGGCGTGGCCGGCCGAATTATCCGCTTGAATTCAAGCGCCGATTGGCCGTGGAAGCTTGCGAGCCCGGGGTGTCGGTGGCGAAGCTAGCGCTGCGGTACGGGCTGAACACGAACATGGTGTTCAAGTGGCGGCGGCAATATCGGGCGGGGCAGTTCGAGATACAGGGCGACTCCAAGGCCGTTGGGATACAGCCTCAGCCCCTGTTCCTGCCCGTAATTGCAGAACCGGCGGGCGACACAAAGGCCACCAAGGCGACGATCACCGCGGCGGCGGGATATATCGAGATCGTCCGGGGCCAGACCAGCGTTCGTGTGTGTGGCGATGTCACGGCCTCGGCACTGCATCTGGTACTGGATTGCCTGGCGTCCAGGGAATGATCGGACTGCCGGTAGGAACGCAGATCTGGCTGGCGGCCGGCGTGACTGATATGCGCCGTGGCTTTGATGGACTGGCTGCCATTGCCCAGGAGCAATTGGCGGCAGACCCATTCAGCGGTCACGTCTTCGTGTTTCGTGGCCGGCGCGGCGACCTCGTCAAACTGCTCTGGTGGGATGGCGATGGTCTGTGCCTGTTTGCCAAGCGGCTCGAACGCGGGCGCTTCATCTGGCCGAATGCCACCGATGGGCGAGTTCATCTGAGCAAAGCCCAACTTGCCATGCTCCTGGAAGGGATCGACTGGCGGCGTCCTGCGCGTACCTGGCAGCCCGAGCGGGCGGCGTAAAGCCGGCCTGCGGGGGCTGTTCACTGCCCCTGAATTCCCGTAGACTTCGGTCATGCCCAAGCCAGACCAATCCTCTACCAGCCAGGCTTCCTGCGAAGTCGATAAGCTGCGCCAGCAGGTTGAAAGGCTGCTTGAGGAGAACGCCCGTCTGAAGCTGCTCGTCGCCAAGTATCGTCGCCTGCACTTTGGCCAGAAATCGGAAACGCTGGCGCAATTGGGGCAACTCGATCTTGGGCTGGCGTTCGAGCCACTGCCGCTCACGCCGGCTTCGCCGATATCGTCCGCGCCGGATAAACCGGCCGACACGCCGCGAATCAGGAACCGCAAGCCCTTCCCGGAAACAGCGCCCCGCGAAACGGTGACGCATATGCCGACGGCAGAGTGCTGTCCGGATTGTGGCGGGCAATTTACGCACCTCGGTGAGGACGTTTCGGAAATGCTCGAGTACGTGCCAGCCAGTTTCAAAGTGATTCGCCATGTGCGGCCGAAACTGGCCTGCACCCGGTGTGATCACATTGCCCAAGCGGCGGCCCCCGCCCGTCCGATTCCCCGCGGCTTTGCCGGTCCTGCCCTGTTGGCTCACGTGCTGGTCGGTAAGTTCTGCGATCACTTGCCGCTGTATCGGCAAAGCGCCATTTATGCACGCAGCGGTCTGGACCTGGACAGGGCACTCCTGGCCGAATGGGTTGGACATTGCCATGACTTGCTCTCGCCGCTGGTGGATGCGATCCGGCGTTATGTCCTGGGCGGCAGCAAGGTACATGCCGATGACACACCGTTACCAGTGCTCGCGCCGGGCAAGGGGCGAACCAAGACCGCAAGGCTGTGGACGTATGTGCGGGATGATCGCCCAGCGGGAAGTGGCGATCCGCCAGCAGTCTGGTTTGCCTACTCGGAAGATCGCAAGGGACAACATCCCCGTGATCATCTGAAATCCTTCCGCGGCATCCTGCAAGCCGATGCTTATAGCGGGTTCGATGCCTTGTACGAGATTGGCAAGATTCAGGAAGCCGCCTGCTGGGCGCACGTCCGGCGCAAATTCGTCGATGTCTATCGGGCCCAGGCTTCGCCCATCGCGGCCGAGGCCATTGCCCAGATTGCCGAGCTGTATGCCGTCGAAAGTCAAATCCGTGGCCGATCGCCCGGTGAGCGGCAGGTCATTCGTCAAGTGCAAGCCTATCCCTTGCTCAAGATCATGCATGCCTGGCTCGACGCTCAGCGCCAGCGGATATCACGCAAATCCGGCCTTGCCGATGCAATCAGCTATGCGCTCAATCACTGGTCTGCGTTGATCCGCTATGCCGCAGATGGCCGAATCGAGATCGATAACAATGCGGCAGAGCGTGCATTACGCGGAGTCGCTTTGGGGCGAAAGAACTACCTGTTCGGCGGCTCGGATGTCGGCGGCGAGCGCGCAGCCAGCATGTATTGCCTGATCGGTAGCGCGAAACTCAATGGGATTGATCCCGAGGCTTACTTGCGGACAGTCCTGACCCGGATTGCCGAGCATCCGATCAATCGGATTCATGAGCTACTCCCGTGGAATCTTTACCCCGATCACGCCACCGTTGAACAGAAAGCTGCCTGAAATGAGTAACGTCATTGCGCTGAAGAAGCCCAGAGCCAAGAAGATTCCCGATCTGCTGCAACTGAAGATTGAGCTGGCCTGGATCAAGCCGACCATCTGGCGGCGCATCCTGGTGCCGGAGTCGATCACGCTGGGCAATCTACATCAGGTCCTGCAAGTCACCTTCGGCTGGTGCGATTACCACTTGCACGAGTTCGACTTTGGTGGCAAGCGCTTCGGCATTCCCGACCCCGAATTCGATTGGGAGCCAGTTCGCCCGGAGACACGAGTCCAGCTCAAAACCGCCTTGGGCGGCATGAGTTCGTTCAAGTACATCTACGACTTCGGCGATCACTGGGAACACCGGGTCAAGGTCGAGAAGAAATTGCCAGGCGATCCCGAATTGAGCCACCGTGCCATGCTCCTGAAAGCCGCGAATGCCACACCTCCGGAAGATGTCGGTGGCGCGCCCGGTTACGCAGACTTCGTGGCAGCCATGACCGACCCCAACCATCCCGAGCACCAGTCGATGTCCGAATGGCACGGCGATGCCTTCGATCCCGCATTCGTGGACGTCGTCGCCATTAGCCTCGCTTTACACGACCTGAAAATCTGATTTCAAGACGGCTTCGGGACGACGCTTACGAACTGGCCACCCTGACTTGGGTGACTTGGTTCAATCACACCCGACTCCTGGAACCCATCGGAAATATCCCGCCGGCCGAGGCTGAGGAACGGTACTATTCACAAGCCCTTACGCAGGCAACTACCGCCTGCACTTAAACCCCGGAGCCTCTACAAAACCCGGGGCGATTCACCCTGGCCCTGGGCATCAAATTCGTTTTCCTGCTGCTGGCCCTCTTCGATCACGCCACGATGTGGATGGCGGTATTTGCCGACATGGGGGCCAGCTTGCCGGTGGTGTTCAACGGGCTGCGGCTGTTACGAGATCGCAAACCCTGACGTAGTCGCGGGGGCCGAACCTAAGCTGAAGTTGGCGCCAGTCAGAAGCTGGCGTTCAACGTCAGAACTAGGCTTCATAACTTCTAGTCGCGCTCAAACCTTGTGGCTTGGATGGAGTGCATCGTAGCGAACGAGAAAGGCTCGCCCAGCACTGCGATGCCGATTTCGAGATCCTTCAGTCCTTCATTCTTGAAGTTCATCTCCGGTACAAACCCATACTGCTTGTGCGGAACCCACGTGACGTCGGTGATTTCAATGGCTGTCCCCCATTCGTGGAGCGCTGGCCAAGAAGTCGTTTTGTAGTTTCCGCCAACGAGATAGACTGGACCACCTCGTGCGAGCTGGTATCGCCCCGTGGAAAGGTCGGCTGCATGTGAGGCAACGCAGATAGATGCGTGAAGATGGTGCATCGCGGCAAGGAGGGCTTTATGGGGCCGGTCAGCTAGCTTCTCTGGGTCGGCCAAGCCGTGCATAAGATCGTTGCGGAGCGAATTGATCAATTTCCAATCTGCTTTCCGGCCCGCTTCAGCCGATTCCGGGTCGATGCTATCCAAAACGAACGCGCGAACACCGACTAGAGATGTTCTCTTTCTTGTGAACTGATGTCCGCATGACTCACAGGAGCCTTTCACCTCTTCCGTACCTGGCGGTAGCCCTGCCGCTTTAGCAAGCGGTGGCTCCATCGATTCAAGGCCAATGTAGGCTTCCTGGAATGCGGTAGTGTCGTCCAGGTTTCCAATCGCCTCTCGATATTGCAGAGCGGCCCTTCGAAGTCTATGCCCAGATTCCAAGCCATCCCAGTGCGCCAGGAGGTGTTTTGCCTTTGCAACGGTTTCTGGCGTAATTGGCTTACTCCAATGCTTCAGCGGCAGTCGCTTGAACATCAGGAATTCGCATTCATCGACCTTCTCCGCTCCTAAGCGTGCCACTTGTAGCGGCTCAGTAGCCTGGAATGTCGATCCGTGTACCAGCGCGATCGCTGAGAGGAAATCCTCTAGTAGCGAGAGACCTCGTCGGGCAGCGGCGACAAGGTCGAAGTTAGGCTCAGCCTCAAATTCAATTGCCAAGATAGATCCACCGGTTTGAAGCTGCACGGCGGTTTCTGATTGAGCACTTCGGATAGAGATATTGCACGGCGTTTTCTGGATTGACAGTCCCTTCAGGGTTTGCGCCACCATATCCACTGATAGAGGCTGATACCCAAGTACGCGATAAAGGCACGTACTCGTGGAGCGAGCCTTCTGCTTTCCGGGTTTCTGAGCGGACTTCTTATGAGAATTTTTATTGGACATCACGTGAACTCCATCGAATTTTTTGCCTGCGACCCTGCAAGACACCAACCTTAGTTCTCTAACACGATTATTTATTTCAGTGATTGAAATAACTCTCTCATGTCCTTGAACTCACCACCAACCCGATCAAGGGAGAATTGATACATCAATGAATTCTCCGCGAACTTCTGGCGCTCGACATCCATTTCGACGGTATTTCCGTCAACCGCGGCCTGAGAGGGGACATGGTACTTAAGGCTGACGGGTGGCGACTGCCAAGAAGAATTTCCCTTCAAATGCCCTGGCGAAGAAGTGTTCAACTGAAGAGGAGGGGATTGATCGGCACTGGCGGCCTCGGTGATTTCAATATCCATCGCCTTGTAGCCTGGCGTGTCAGCGTTGGCGATATTGGACGCAAGAATCTGCTGCCTATAGGCCCTTATTCCGAGCATTTTCTGTTGAAAATCCCCATTTTTCTTGTTTGAACCGTTCTCGTTCGCTGGTAAATGAGATGAATGGGTAGTGCCAAGAATCAATTTTCCGGCGGGGTCGAAATTGTCACTTGAGGCAGTATTGGCAGCCGCCGAACGTGAGACGGCGTTTTCAAGGATGCTTGAAAATGCCGTTGAGCTTGGAATTTCACCTGTCCCGGACACACGAGGCGCAGTAATTCCGGTAAGTTCCACCTGTCTCGCCGGGAACAGCGATGAAGGCTCAGGCATAGGAACTCGTTGGATGAAGTACGGCGGTGGTGGCGATCGGCCGTGGAAACGCATCGCCCACGCTGTGCACTGCAGGCCTTGCCTCGGCTGTCAGCGAACGAATGGGCGGTGCAGTGACCATCGTCTAATTCAGGATGAAACGAACACTCTGGCCGGACATGTCGCCGAGTTTGACCAAGGCGACAGCTTTTGTGCCGGCTTGGATCTTGAAGGTCCCCTGGGCACGCAACTGGTTACCTCCGGCTGGCAGCAATTTGACTTCGATCTTGTCTGATGCGGACAGGAGCGTTACGGTAGCTGACGCATTCCGGGTGTCGACAGGCTGATTGTGATCAGTCACGTAGAGGGTGAGGGAATCAACCTTCGCCACCAGCTCGTAGTTGATGTCTTTGACGACCGATACGACGCCATCGTGCTGGGGTTTGGCATCATGGGTATGCGCCTGGCCCGGCTTTTCGTAGTGGGCATGGCCCTTATGATCGTCCGCAGCGGATGCCAGATTGACGAAGCAAGCGAATAGAAAAGCGGAAAGTACCGTGGAAGGTTTCATGGGAGCTCCATGTCAGTTGGTAAATTGGTTAATGAAAATTAGGGTTGCCGCCGTGCTCGGATGTGCTGTCGGCGGTGGTGCAGCCTTGCGGTTGGTGCGCACAGGGTTTGGTTTCGCATTGCAGCGTCATGTGGACTACCTTGAAGCGGTTGGCCAACACCGTCTGTAAGGCGGGCATCAAAGCGTCTTCGGTGGAGTAAGTCGGGTCATAGACCACATGCGCGGTCAGGCTGGTCTTGCCGGTCGTCAGCGCCCAGACGTGCAGGTCATGGATGCCAAGGACGCCTGGCACAGCCAGCATGGCCTGTTCCACCTCTCCTAAGTCGATGCCCTCGGGCACGCCTTCGAGCAGGATATTCAGACTGTCCTTCAGCAAGATCCAGGTGCGTGGCAAAACCCAGAGGCCAATGGCGACAGCCACAAGCGGATCTACCCAGGACCAGCCGGTTAGCTGAATCACCACCGCGCCCACGATCACGCCAATCGACCCCAGAAGGTCGCTCCACACTTCGAGATAGGCACCCTTTACGTTGAGGCTATCTGTCTGTCCCCCGCTCAGCAGGCGGATGCTGATCAGATTGACGATGAGGCCGATACTGGCGATCACGAGCATCCCAACCGAATGGATTTCGGGCGGGGAGGTGAATCGCCGGTAAGCCTCAACCAGGATGTAGAGCGCCACGGCAAACAGCAGCATGGCATTGAAGGCAGCCGCCAGAATCTCAAAGCGGTGGTAGCCATAGGTTCGTCGGCGATCGGCCGGGCGCCGGGCAATGCGGATGGCCGCCAATGCGATGGCGAGCGCGGCAGCATCGGTCAACATGTGCGCGGCATCCGAGATGAGAGCTAAGCTTCCGGTCAGTACGCCGCCAATGACTTCGGCAACCAGGAAACTGCCGGTCAGCGCCAGGGCAAAGCGCAGGGCACGCTCGTTTTCGGTGCTCGGGAGCGCGTGGGTGTGGCTCGCACTCATGCGGCCCCTCCTTGATCATCGTGGCGTCGCTTCCATTTCTGCTTCGTCATCTGGAGACGACGCCGAAGGTTTTCCGAAAATTTGGGTGCCTTGCCGCGCCTACCTTCCCGCCAGCAAACCCATCCGTAAAGTGCCAGAAGGGTGAGCATCATCCCTAAGGTGACCATGAGTAGTCGAAACTCAAGGTGGCTGTGGATCATGTGCTTAAGCATGAAATGTCGGCACCAAGCTCATGGCTGCTGCGCCTTGCCGCAATTCGGACAAAACTTCGTCCCCGGGGCGAGGTTCGCATTGCAGGCCGCACAATTGCCGGGAACCAAGGCTGTGCCGCATTGGGCGCAGTAGCGACCCCCAGGGGTGGTCGCGGAGCCGCACTTCGGGCATGAGAGGCTACCAGCAGCGCTATTGGTGGGTGGCGCTGAATTTGAGGGATAACTGTTCCCCCAGCCATGATGGCCGCTGTTCCGGTCACCGCCATGATGACCTCCGCCATGCGAACCAGCGGCTCCTCGCAAGAGTTTTTCAAAGAATCCCATATCAACCTCCGTAGGTGAGTGGATTAAAGTGTGACCGACAGCTTTTGCCGCATCTGGCGCCATACCACCGGTCACACCTGGAAAACGCTATGCCTCGCTCGGCCCGGGCACTGGGTCGGTGGTGAAGTCTTCCTCATCGGCATCCTTGCCGTGGGCGAGGCGATAGAGAATGGGCAAGACGAGCAAGGTGAGCGCAGTCGAAGACAGGATCCCGCCGATCACCACCGTCGCCAGCGGCCGCTGGACTTCGGCACCGGTGCCGGTCGCGATGGCCATCGGTACGAAACCGAGAGAGGCCACCAACGCTGTCATCAATACCGGTCGCAGGCGGGTGAGCGCGCCTTCCCGGATGGCGGCATCGAGCGGCCGGCCTTCCTCACGCAGGTTGCGGATGAAAGAGATCATGACCAAGCCGTTCAACACCGCGACGCCCGAGAGGGCGATAAAGCCAACTGCCGCGGAGATCGACAATGGAATACCTCGCAGCCATAGTGCGATAAAGCCGCCAGTCAGCGCGAAGGGAATGCCGCTGAAGACGAGTAAGCCGTCCTTGACGTTACCGAACATGGCGAAAAGCAGCGTGAAGACCAGCAATAGCGCGACGGGAACAACGATCTGCAGCCGCCGGGTGGCCGACTCCAACTGCTCGAACGTCCCGCCCCAGGCAGTCCAATAGCCGGCAGGCGCCTTCACCTCCTCCAAACGACGCTGCGCCTCCGCCACGAAGGAGCCGATATCGCGGCCTCGCACATTGGCGCTGACTACAACCCGGCGCTTGCCGTTTTCGCGACTAACCTGGTTCGGTCCGGGGGCCAGTTGGAGGCTGGCAACCTCGCCCAAGGGAATGTAGGTCGTGCGGCCCTCGCTTTTTCCGTTCGTACGCGGCAACGCGATCGGCAGGCGTTGTAAGGCATCGAGATCGGCACGCAAGGTTTCGGGCAAACGCACCACGATGTCGAAACGACGGTCGCCTTCGAACATCGTGCCCGCCTCCCGTCCCCCGATCGCCGTGGAGATGGTTTCCTGCACATCGCCGACGTTGAGGCCGTAACGGGCGGTCTTGTCACGATCGATGTCCACCGTGAGCATGGGCAGACCCGTGGTTTGCTCGATCTTGACTTCTGAAGCGCCGGGGATCTTTTCCAGGATGGCGGCGATGCGAGCTGCAGTGTCGTTCATGACATTCATGTCATCGCCAAAGACCTTCACCGCCACGTCGCTGCGCACGCCGGAGATCAATTCGTTGAAGCGCAGCTGGATAGGCTGGGAGAACTCGTAATTGTTGCCCGGCAAACTGCCAACCACTTCCTGCACAGCGGCCAGCAACTCGTCCCGGGATTTCTTGGGCTCCGGCCATTGATCCTGCGGCTTCAGCATGATGTAGCCGTCGGAGATATTCGGCGGCATCGGATCGGAGGCAATTTCGGCGGTCCCGGTGCGAGCAAAGACGCGATCGATTTCCGGGAAATCCGTCTTCAGCCGTTTTTCCAGTTGCTGCTGCATCGTGATCGACTGCGACAGACTGGTGCCAGGGATGCGCAGGGCCTGGATAGCGAAATCCCCTTCGTTCAGGCTGGGAACGAATTCACTCCCCATGCGCGTCGCCAACAAACCGGACAAAAGGATCATGACAGTCGCGAAGACGAGTACGACCGGCTGGTTGGACATGACACGATCCAGCGTGGGTTCGTACCAGCGCTTGGCAGCCAACATCAGCCTGTTCTCCTTCTCGGCAACCGGGGCACTCATGAAGAGCGCAACGGCTGCTGGAATGAAGGTCACCGACAGGATCATGGCGCCAACCAGGGCCGTCACGACGGTAAAGGCCATCGGATGGAACATCTTTCCTTCCACACCGGTCAGGGCGAAGATGGGCAGATAGACAATCATGATGATGAGTTGGCCGAAGAGCAGTGCCCGGCGTGCCTCCTGCGAGGCGGCGAAGACTTCGTGGAAGCGTTCTGTCCGGGTTAGTGCCCGCCCATGGTGGGCTTGGGCGTGGGCCAGACGGCGCACGCAGTTCTCGACGATGACGACCGCGCCGTCGATGATGATCCCGAAGTCGAGGGCGCCCAGGCTCATCAGGTTGGCGCTGACCTGGTAGGTCACCATGCCGGTGAAGGTGAACAGCATGGAGAGGGGAATCACCATGGCAGTGATGACCGCCGCCCGTAGATTGCCCAGGAACAAGAAGAGAATGGCGATGACCAGGATCGCTCCTTCGAGGAGGTTCTTCTTGACCGTGTTGATGGCCTTATCCACCAGTACGGTCCGGTCGTAGACCGTCACAGCATGAATGCCCTCCGGCAGGCTGCGGTTGATCTCGACCATCTTCGCGTCAACTGCCCGGGAGACGGTTCGGCTGTTCTGGCCGATCAACATGAAGACGGTCCCCAGTACCACCTCGCGGCCATTGTCGGTGGCAGCGCCGGTACGCAATTCGCGGCCGATGCTGACTTCCGCTACGTCGCGGATACGGATGGGTACGCCCTGGACATTGCCGAGAATGACATTACGGATATCTTCCATTGAATGCACCTGGCCTGGGGCGCGAACCAGGTATTGCTCACCGCGCTTCTCGATGTAGCCGGCACCGACATTGTTGTTGTTGCGGTCGATGGCGGTCACCAGCTCCTGCAAGGTCAGGCCATAGGACGCGAGCTTTTCCGGGCTGGGCGCCACTTGGTATTCCTTGGCGTAGCCGCCGATGGAATTGATCTCGGTGACCCCGGGTACATTGCGCAACTGGGGCTTGATGATCCAGTCCTGGATTTCGCGCAGATCGGTCGGCGTGTAGGGCGTGCCGTCGGGCTTCTTGGCGCCTTCCTTGGCTTCGACGGTCCACAAGTAGATTTCCCCAAGTCCGGTCGAGATCGGCCCCATCGCTGGAGCAATTCCGGCCGGCAGCTTTTCACGGGCCTCCTGGATGCGCTGATTGACGAGTTGGCGGGCAAAGTAGATGTCCGTGCCGTCCTTGAAAATCACCGTCACCTGGGAGAGCCCGTAGCGTGAGAGCGAGCGGGTCTGTTCCAGATTCGGGAGACCCGCCATCACCGTTTCTACGGGATAGGTGACCCGCTGCTCCACCTCGAGTGGGGAATAGCCGGGCGCAGCGGTGTTGATCTGGACCTGGACATTGGTGATGTCCGGCACAGCATCGATGGGCAGGCGCTGGTAGTTGTAAATGCCCAGCCCGGCCATACCGATGACGGTGAGCAGTACCAGCCAGCGATGCTCGATGGCCAGACGGATAATGCGTTCAAACATGATCGGCTCCCTCGCTTAGTGGCTGTGCTCGGCACTGCCCTTGCCCAGCTCCGACTTGACGACGAAGCTTCCCGCGGCTGCGTAGGACATGCCCGGTTTCAGGCCACGGGCCACTTCGACGATCTTTCCGTCGGATCGCCCCAGAGTGACCGGTTGAGCGACAAAGCCGCCGGGTACTCGGGTGAAGATCACGGGCTTGTCATTGACGGTCTGGATGGCATCGGCTGCTACGGCGACCGGGACATCTGCTTCGCCCGACTGCACCTCAACGTTGACGAAGAGTCCGGGGCGCCATGCCATCTGCGGATTGGGAAGCGTCACTCGCGCTCGGGCAGTACGGGTTTCCTGGCCAAGGAGCGCGCCGACATAGGAGACCTTGCCTTCCGCCTTCGAGTCGAAGGCAGTGGCCTTCACGATGGCCGGTTCGCCGACCCTGACCGTGTTCAAATCCTTGGCGGGTACGATGATCTCGGCCCAGACCGAGGACAGGTCGGAGACGGTGAAGATGCTGGCGTCCTCTTTCACGGCCTCGCCCAGGGCTATATGTTTTTCCACCACCATGCCGTCGAATGGAGCCCGGATTTCATAGCGGTTGAGGGCTCCCGTCGCTTGCGGGGAAGCGCCGAGGGCAACGAGTTTTTGCTGGGCGTTAGCCATGGCGATTTCGGCTTCCTGCAGGACCTGCTTCGCTTGGAGGTAGTCCTGCTCGGCGGAAATCTTTTCCTCCCAGAGCCTCTTTTCGCGTTCATAAGTCGACTTCGCGAGGGCAAGGCGCTTCTGGGCAGAAAGCAATTCACTGCGCTGTTCAGACAGACCCGTGCTGGCAATCACAGCCAGAATCTGGCCCTTCTTCACCGTTTGCCCCAGGTTGGCCGGAACGCTTTCCACCACGCCGGCCAACCGAGGGACGACGTGGGCCGTCCGATCTTCATTGAAGCGAATCTCTCCCGGCAACTGCACGGCGGTTCGAATTCGGGCCGGCGCTGCTTTCTGAATGGTGATAGCGGCGGCCTGAACCTGCGCATCACTCAGTTCCACCTTGCCTTCCTCCTGGGCAAAGGTGAAGAGATAGGGGGCATTTGCCATCCGCGCCGCGACGGTCGCGTCGAAGACATGGGGCTCCTCAATCGCCACGACGCTCTTCAGATAGTCCTTTTCCACGGCGAAGGCGATTTCCTGCTTGTCCCCACTGGGCCGAGCAAGCGAAACGGAAACCTTGGCGGTGCTGGGCGATACCGGCTTGCCCTGCTGGAAGAGCCAGACCCGGAAGCGGGGTTCGCCGCCTTCTTCTGCCAGCAGGATTTCGAGGCCGAAGCCGTCTTCGGCAAAAAGCTTCCCGCCGTGAGGGCCGGTTTGTGGCCCCTCTTCATGATGTTCGGCATCGCCGTGCTCCTTGGCGTGTTCATGGCCATCGGTTGCTTGCCCGCCATGGTGCTCGGTATCGGCGTGTCCCTTTGACTCGGCATGGCTGCCGTGGCCATGGCCGTCGCCGGCGGGTTGGGATGTCCCCGTGCCGAGGATCGCGGCGCTGATCGCCAAACCTGCGACCAGGATGATGGCGATGGCGATGCTCTGCTTCTTGTTGAGGTTGGAGCGGAGTTTGTTCAAATTTGTTTTCATGATGAATTCCTAGAGTTGTCCACCGCCGATTGGGGATGACGCAGCTACGGCGCCAAGCACGCGGTCGATGTCGGCCGCTGCCCGATGGGCGTCAGCCAGCGCTCGCAGGTATTGGGACCGTGCCTGGAAAAAGGTGCGCTGTGCATCCAGCACCTCTAGGAAGCTGAATTTGCCCAGCTCGTACCCCTTGCTGGCTGCCTCATAGGCACTCTGGGCGCCCGGCAGAATTTCCTTCTGCAAGGTCCCGACTTCCAGGCTGAGCGCCTTGAGCCGTTCGTGGGCCTGGGCGATTTCGGTGGAGAGGCGGACTTCCGTCGCGGCCAGTTCGTCCCGTGCCTTGTCGGCACGGCGCAAGGCTTCCAGCAGATTGCCCTGGTTACGATCAAACAGTGGGAGTGGAATCGACAAGCCCACAACGGCTTGGTCACGCCCCAACTCTTCGGCACGTTTGGCGCCTAGACTCACCGTTACGTTAGGTATCCGGCGCGTCCGCTCGACCTCCGCTAGCGCAGAGCGGCGATCGACTTCGAGGCGAGCACGAGCGAGGGCGGGGGACGCCGCCAGACGATTGGTAATCTCTTCCGACGTTGGTACGGCAGGCAATGTCTCGGCTCGTCCATCGGCCCGCTCAAAACGCGGTGACGGATTACCCCAGGTCGCGGCCAGGCGTTTGCGTGCGCTCGCCAATTCCGCTTGTGCCTGATTGAACTCCACCCGAACGGATCCTTCCGCCACCCGGGCTTTGGTTTCCTCCACCGGCGAAACCTTGCCTGCCATGACACGTCGTGACGCAGCCTGGGTCGCACGCTGGGCGAGGTCAAGCAACGCTTCGGCCAGCCGGACGCGCTCTTGCGCGACAAGCACGTCGAAGAAGGCTGCCACGGTCGCCGCACGGATTTCCAGGCGTTGGGTGGCCAGATCGGCGGCGGCTACGTCACGCCCGCGTTCAGCCGACTCGATACGGGCGGCCCGCTTGCCGCCCAGTTCGATGGCCTGATTGATCTGCAAGGTCGTCGTGCGGGTGGCCTTGTTCTGGGTGTCCTCGACCAGAGTCGCAATTTCGGGGTTGGGACGTACGCCGGCCTGGATGACGGCCCCCTCGACGGCCTGCAATTCGCGCGCGGCAGCGGCCAACGTAGGGTTGGCCGACAGGGCGAGATCGATCGCGGCGGCCAGGCCCAGCGGCCCGATCGGCTCGAGTTTGCCGGTCTGTGGATTCGGCAGGAGGGCTGCCGAGTTGACGTTGCCCGGCGCCGTTGAAGACTGCGCCAGTGCAGGGGAAACCAAGGGGTTGAAAATGGTGGCTGCCAACCCCAGCAGCCCGATCAGGGATGTGCGTGGTCTACGCATCGAATTCTCCTAAATGAACAGGACAATCCGGCGAGACCGAAAAGGCGGCTACGTCAGCCGCAGAAAAAAGGGGGATGTCTCGCCGGGCTTACGCGGCGAGCTGTCTATCAGGGCGCTCGGGCCCGTCGGGGATATGCGATGCGAAGTAATGCGGGCTGAAGCCGTCGAACACCACAATTGGAGCTACGACTAAAGCTTCCAGACTACTGAGAAAGCAGTTGTGGCCATTTAGATGGGAACTGCAATCATTGTCGGCGCTCGGGTTAACCTTGCCCGACTCGCTCTTGCCCTGATCTCCAAGCGCTTTGTGCTGGTGATCGTGGTGGCCGAAGTGCTGCGCGGCTTGGCCTGTCTCGTGTTGGCAATACACACCCACCCCAGCCCAAGCGAACTGGAAGGGTAATATGACCACGAGAAGAAACACGAGCAGCTTTTTCACCCGACTAAGTTTATCAGAGGTTGGTGGAGGAATGCCAAGCCCCGTCTGCGTCGGATAGGCAGAATGGCAAACGGGGCTGGGATCCTCATTAGGCTATTGGTGCATTGGCCGGTTTTCGCACCGCAGCGGCTTCAGTTAGGCAGTGGCGGCCATTCTCCCCGAATATCGCCTTGTCCCCAATAGGCCGGTGCCGATGGGTTGTCGGCTGGCTCACTGACCATTAGTCGGAGCTGTTCGATCTGTTCAGTCGAAACATTCGGGATTGTCGCAACATCCTCTCGGTCATAGTCGCCAAGCACTGTGAGAATGTTGTTCTCGGCATCGTGGCGCAGAGTAGTTTTGTAAAGCGGGATACTGTCTGCCTTCATACGCGTGCCGTCAGCGTCAAATTGCTCGAGTGAAAGATATGCTCTCTGGTGAGCGTCGAACACGCGTAGCCACCAAGCACCGAGTTGCAACGTCCTGTCGCCAGTCGATCCAAGACGGACGTTCGCCGAGAGCATGTTCCGGCTGAAATCGCCGCTCCAGCCGAGTGCCGCCATGGGATCACCGCCCGAATTCAGCAGTGCCGCGGCCTGTCTGGCCAGCGGATAGTAATCGTCGGAATCCTCTGGGTCGATAATGTCGACTGGCGTAGAGAAGGGTAAGCCTTCGCGATCATGATCTCTGGGGCTCTCGACTAAGGCTGTGGCAACGTATAAACCATCCGACAATGTGGCACTTCTACAGCTGTCGATCAGCAATGGCTTGCCATTCCAGGATTCCAGCGTCTTTCCGAAGGCCCAGACACTTTCGCCCACAGTCCGGTAATAGCGCCAGCTAGTGGTATCGGTCTCGCTTTTCGCTACCGCAAACGGCGTCGCCCAGACCCGTGCCTCGCCATCATTGGCGACCAGGTGTTGCCAGTTGCTGGCGCCGAACAGTTGCGCCACGAGTTCCTGGGCGACATGGCGCTTCACCGGGAGGCCAAGTGACACCATCGCCGACATCATGGCCGTTGCCCAGTTGGCTGGGAACGGAACAAGCAGGAACCCGTAAGGTTCAGTGCAACTATCCTGGTCGAGTTCAATGTTGATGGAAGCAAATCCCGGTAGTGATCGGAGCCTGGCTACCATCCGTTCGTTCTCGCCGCGGGTACGGATGCCTTTCAAGGCACTGTGGACACGTTCGCGATGTCTGGGCTGGTAGGGCTCAAAACACATCCGCCGGATTTCGGCAAACGTCTTGTCGTGCACCCGTAAGCGGATTCCATCAGAAAGCCGGTCAATTGCAGAGGGGAAGATGCGCTCGCGGTCGCATATGTCTAGAACGGCGGCCAGTCCGTCAACGAAGGTACGTGCGGCTTGGACCGAAAAACCTGAAAGGTCACTATCCACTTCGCCGGCGACAACAGTGTGCCAATCAGCGGAATCTTCTTTCTCAAGCAGCCGCTTGGCGGCTAAGTAGTCCACTCCTTCAAAGCGGTTGAGCAGTTCCTTACGCACGGCATCTTCGTCGGGAATTGGCATGCCAAGCTTGGCAAGATATCGGCCAATGCGGCGGGCGCCGAAGCTATAGAAATTGCTGGAATCTTCGGGGAAGGAAGAGGTGTTAACAGTCATCATTTTCTCCAAGTCCGAGCGCTATGAATCCTGGTGTGCGCATTCCAGAGCAACGCTCAATGGAAAAATGATGATGTAGCAGAGGATGTGTCCTGATTCGCCCTATCGCAATTGCGACGCGCACTGGCTGGTGTCGGACAACCGATTTCGTATGTTATCCAGTTGTGAGAACAATGCAAGTGCGGTCTTGGTGCAGGCCTACAACTTATTGCCAGTCGGTGACCACCTCTGGGAAATGCTCGAAGCACCTGGTGTCGGCGGACTAGATGGCTACGAAAAGTTGTAGGTCGACACTATTGTTCATCTTCCCCTGTTGCCTACCTCGATGAGGTCGGTTAGCCAAGTCGAGCAAGCGACCAGCGGGCCACGGTGTCGAACTCGCCACGCGGCACGCCACGGGTGGATGGTCAGCGGCCGGAAATACCGCCTTACCTCTGTAATAATGTCCATTCACGTCCCTCGCGAATAACGCCAAATGTTGTGCCACCGCTCCTTGAGCAAACGATTCCAATCGCGCATCCGCCCCGGAGGAAGGATCGTCATTCCGCCCGCCATGCTTAAGGCCTTGGGCGGTCGGCCGGATAGCCTTGTCCTCGAACTGCAAGGCAACCGATTGCTGTTGTCGCGGCGCCAATCACCGATTGAACCAAGTTGGCCAAGTTTAAGGCCAGAATGGTCAGCCGACTCGGCTCTCGTCTGACTGCACCGTAGGTTTCAGGTTCTACCTGGGCGGCAGCAGATTTTCCAGGCGGACCCACTGCATGGCGGGTGTTGCGTTCTCCCACTGCACATATGCCAACGGCGGCTTCATTTCGACGACCATTCCGACCAGCAGGTTGCGGCCATCCCGCCACATCGCAGCCACCCGGTCACCAGGCCGGAGCCGGCCACGGAACGCCGCTAGGGCCTCCTCATCGGCTTGGCGCCGGATTTCCTGCTGGTGCAGGACCTCAGCTCGCTGCGTCGCTTCCGTCGCCTTCTGTCGGGCCTGGGCCTCCTCCTGCGCGATGGCGGTGGGCAGCTTCGCCTTGGCCTGCTCCACCAATGACTCAGGATCGAAACCCTCCTCGAAGGCGGCGATGAAGGCGCGCAACTGCTGCGGGGTGCCGGCTCTGGCGAACAGATGTCGGTACTCGAGCAACGGCACCGATTCCCTGGCCAGCTCGACGGCCTTGGACTCGCTGACGGCGGCATCGAGGGCGGGCTGATCGATCGAAACGGTGAAGGACGTATTACCTGACGCTGCATCTGTTGCCGTCAGGATGCCAAGGGTCAAGACGCCCCGGAGCAGGGTGGCGGCGGCCGCCGAGCCCTTGTTGACCGAGTAGAAGGCGGAATTGCACTCCAGGTAGCCGAACTCGCCCCGGTCCTTCATCTTGGTCAGGCACTGCCGCCTGCCTCCAGGGACCGGCTGGGTCATCACCCGGGTGGAACTGCTCGGTAACGAAATATCGACCCGTTCCGTGGCTGGATCCTTGAGATCGCCCGTCAGGCTGGCCGACCACCGCCCATCGACATGCTGCAGATAGATGGGGACGGCCTTCAACACTGAGCCCGGCCGGTAGCCCGCAACCGGCTGAACGTGGTCGCCGTTTCCCACCTGCTGGGCCGCGGCCGGCAGTCCCGTCACCAGCCCCCAGCATAAGATCCACGGGGCTAGGCGCGGCATGGTCAGTGCGCCCCGTTGTTTTTCAGCAAAGCGACGATATCTTGTCGTCCGCTACTCTCAGCAATGACCAGGGGAGTCGATCCTGGAGACCCGCTATTCAGGTCGACGCCGGCGCCGGTGATGAAGAGGTCGACCGCCAGGGCATCGCCGCGGCGGATCGCCGCCACGAACTGCTCCTGGTTGAAGTATTGCAGCCCCATGGCCGTCAGCTCCTTGCGGGCGTCCGCGGCGGTGAGCTTCTTGCCGGTGGCGCTTGCGGCCGCTTGCTGCGCCACCAACTGCTGACGGGCTTCGCGCTGCTGCATCAGCGCCGTCCGCAGTTGAGCCAACTCCGGGGGAAGGGCTCTCGGGTCGATCTGCTGTCCCGGCACAGCCGGGGCAGGCTGTACCGTCGCCAATGCCGCGGGAGCCTGGGCCACCACTACGGCCTGGGTGGCCGGCCGCGGCAGATCATCCTCCACGACCACTCGGCCGGCCAGATCCTTCGGGTGCAGTTGCACCAGCTTGAAGGCCATGCCGGCGCCCTGCAGATTGCCTTCCAGGCGTCCCAGCAGCTTGTTGATCGCGCCGCTGCTGTCGCCCAGACCCACGGCGCTACCCATCGCCCGACCGAGCATCGCCGCCAGGACGTTCGGATTGGAATTGCCCGCCCCGGACTGCTGGCCATAGATGGCGAAGTAGTTGATGCGGTATCCCGCGGCGTAGGGGAATAGGCAGACCCGGTGGTAGGTCTTCTCGCCGTACTTCGCCATGGACGAATCGATCCCCTCGATGGAGAACAGCTCGCCGGCGCAGTTCGGCTTGGGGCCGCCGCTCAGCCGGCGCCCCAGGGTCATCTGGGCAGGATAGTCGGGGAAGACGGACGGCGGGATGCCCTGACGCACCTGGGCATCGCGGGCGTAGAGATGAATGGCATCGAGGACGGCGGTTTCGATGGCATCAACTTTGAGGTCCTTGCCGGGCACGTCATAGACGGCATACACCGTCTTTTCCCGGTAGGTGGAGCCGCTGAGCTCGGTCAGGATGTTCTGAGCCTGGACCGGAAAGCCAGCGACGGCGATGGTCAACACCGCCAGGAGGCGAAGCAGTTTCATGGTCGTTCCTGAAACTCGCTCCCACCGTTCCCGGTAGGGAATGGCGGAACGAAGAGGGTTAAGTAGATGACATAGCGATTCTACCGAATGAGATTTAAAAACAGTAGAGTAATGCGCTGTAGATACAAAACCCGTAGGCGGCCACTCTCCAGACCACTATGGGTACGAGAGATCAAACAATTGGGGAGGCGCGCCAGCGCGTTGCCGAAAACCTCCGGCGCTTACGCAAGGAACGCGGACTGAGCCAGGAGGCAATGGCCGAGTTGGCGGAATTCCACAGGACCTACGTGTCGCAGCTGGAGCGCTGCGTCACGAACATCTCGCTTGATGGATTGGAGCGGCTGGCGAATGCCTTGCATGTCGACGTGCTCGATCTTCTGGCGCATACCGAGGGGCCCGGCCAGGGCGGCGAGGGTTCCCAGCCAAAGGCAAAAGGGCAATCCCGACGTTCGGCCGGCTCGGCATAGGGCGGTCTTATGCCAACGCCCTACCGCATTCACAAACTGTTCCCGCCTCGCCGGAATGTCCAGGGGATTACCCACCCCGTGGCCTGTACCCTGCACGGCATCCTGAAATTCGACTGTCCCGACTCGCCACACCTGGTGTACAACGAGTTCGCGGCCATGCGGCTGGCGCAGGCGCTACGTGTGCCGGTCGCTGACGGCGTGCTTACCGTCGCCGCCGACGGCTATGCCTATGCCAGCCTCGAGGTGGCGCTGCCCGGCCTGGACCTGCCGGACATGCGCAAGTCGGATTACCGGAAAGTGGCCGCCCGGTACCCCGAGGCAGCGGCCGCAATCCTGGCGTTCGATTATTGGATCGGCAACCGGGATCGTGGCGGCAACATCAAGGCGGCGATGTTGAGCGAGCACCTGCCGCTGTTCCGCGCCTTCGACCATCAGTTCGCGCTGCTTGACGTCGAGCAGGACCCAGCCCGAAGTGTCGAGCGCCTGAAGAGCACCGAGCCCATCGTCAAATTCCACCCTTTCCAGGGGCTTGTCGAGAAGACCCGGTTGGAACAGTGGCTGGTTCGCATCGCCTGCCTACCGGATGACACCCTGCGGAACTGCTGTGTCTTCGGCCAGGCATTCCGGACCGTCCTGCCGGAAACCCAGGAAGCCCTCTACCAAGCTTTGTCAGTGCGATCCCGGCGCCTGTCGGAAATCATCCCCGCCGCGGCGATGCGACCATGACCACCCGCGAGGTAACTTGCTGGACGATCCGCTATGCGGCCGACCCCTTCCGCCAGGAGCATCGGAATATCGGCGTGCTCGTCCATGGTCAGGGCGAGACGCACCTGGCCATGCTGGGCGACCAACCTTCAGGCGATTCCGATGCGCGTTATTTCTGCCGCGCATTCGGCTATGGCGAGGCTGTCAGCTGGGTATTTCGTGAATGGGAGCGCTGGTTCAAGGCGCTGGCGATGGAGGCCCGGACGGCCGCCGAAATTCAGGACGAACTGAACCATTTGGCGAAATCCGGTGCCCGCTTCGACGCCGGCGAACCCATCAACGCAATCGTCCCAGCCGGGGAAAGTCCGCTTGTTGTGGCCCGGCGGCTATTTGGCAGCATGGTCACGGTGCCGAAGATTCCGAAGCGATCCACCTTTCAGCATGACGTCGATGATACCTTCCGCCGCTCGGAACTCGAATTCGTCTCGACCTTCCATCGCGATGTCGAGCTGGAAATCGAAGTGCCCGGACAGCCTCAATTTGTCCGCTTGGCGGCTTTCGTTGAGGCGCCGGTGCCACTGGGAATCAAGCTGCTGCGGTTCAATGGCAGGACGGCGGCAGAAGTGGCCGACCAGGCGAACGACGTCCTGTACGGATTCGCGGCCTTGACGGCCCATGGGATACTGGGACGCGATCGCTGCATCGTCCTTCACGACGAACCCAAAGCCCGACTTGCCCACCTGTTGCAGCGGATCGCGGGGGCCGCGATGCTTTTGCCCCTCAACGATCCGGAGACGCCCCACGCGTTACGCCGACTTGTCCATGCCGACTAACCCAGCCAAGGCATAGGCCCACCGCAGCTTTTCCAGGGGCTTGAGGCGTTTCAGCGCAACTTCAGCCTGAGCGGCTTCCCGGTGCGTGTCGTAGCGGATGCGCGCGACGACCCGGATGGGCCGGTTCATGCGCGTGTATTTGGCGCCCTTGCCTGCGACGTGTTGCTCAAACCGCGCATCCACATCCAGCGCGATGCCGGTGTAGATGCCTCCGCCCTTGCATTCGAGCATATAGAGCCACCACGGCTGACCGCTGGCGTATGGATTTTTCCGAACGGTAAGTTCGCCAGCCATCAGGGTTCGTCCCCGCCGCCCAGTGGTTTGCGTTCGATCTCCATGACCAGGCGGGGATCCAGCATGTTGAGATACTTGATCGCGGTCGTATCGGTGATGCCAAACGCTCGCACCAAGACCTTGGGAAGTCGCAGGCCATTTTGATAGGCGTTATAGATTGATGTTGCAAACAACTGATCGGAGCTGACGCCCGCCTTTTTCAACCAACCGGATACCGATTCGGCACTCAGGTGACTGCCTAACTGCCGTCCCGGAAAGAGATACGGATTTTCGTCGGCATGGTCCAGAGCAACCAGTGTTTGCCGCACGTTCAAATAGCGATCGAGTATCGCGCTGATCCGAGCATCCAGGTGGATTTCCGCGCGGCCAAATGCTATGCGATAACGCCCGTCAGCCCGTTGGATGAGTGCATCCAGACGAAGCCGAACACAGTTCTTGACCGTCTGGGCATAGAGCAGCATGAACAGGCCGATGAGGGACTGCCGAAGCGTCTCATCAGTCGGCGTCATCCACGCTTGAATGAGCGCAGTGGATTTTTCGCGGGGCAGGAAAATCCCTTCCGGCACACTCCGGGCAACTGTCTTCAGGCGCAGGCGCTGAAAGAGTTTTTCCTTCCGGTTCAGGTATCGGACGAAGGCACGGATTGAGACGGCCAGTCCAGGATAGTCCATGAAGAACTTGTCCAGCATCTCTGGCGTCGTCTGCTGAATCATCTGGACACCTATGGCATCCAGCGTTTCGCATAAACGCCGAGCCGCCCGGAGGTTGAGCGTAATCGAGCGCGCCTTCATCCGGGTATCTTCCCCTTTCCAGCCCCGGCTGTCGTATCGGGCGCGGACAGTCAGCAGGTGATTCCGGTAGCGTGCCATGACTGGGGCATACCACTTGCCATCCAGCTTGGCGATCATGGCTTCCTGCCTGATGGATTCAGCCTCGTCCTGCAGGAGACTGCGCGTTGTCTCGGGGATGATTCGGTGCTTCAGGAGATAGCCATAGGGCACGGTGTATCGACGGAGCCCATCCAAGCCGCCGACGCTTTTCAACAGCGCGACCGGCGTGATTTCTGTAGGTTTGCTGAAGGCGAGATCAAGCCGGACGAAGAAGAGGTAGTAGCTGTTGATTCGATGCACTAGCTTTTCTGGATTCATTGCCTCCAGGGTCTCTGCACCAAATCCCAGCCAGGCTTCCCGGGTCCATGCATGACTAAAAAGGGGAGCATATTCCTCGACACGGCTTTTCGCCGTATCGCGAACGTAGCACTTCTGGCAACGCCTTCTACTATGGCGTATTCCTTCCTGGCCACAGGTTGGGCACACGAAAGGTTTTCCGGCCGCACTCAAACAGGTTTTGCATATAGGCTTGCCGTCAGCGGTCACGCCGACAGGCAGCCTGTCTTTCCGGCAGATGCTGCAGCTCTTGTAGCCTTTATGGCGCCGGAAACACCTGCCGCAGAGACGGCGCCGCCCAGTTTCTGTCTGTACGCCGGTAAGAACCTTCTCCATTGCCCCACATTGATCGCAGGCCTGCGGTTCACGGTAATACTTGGCGCAGGGGCCGCAGACAGCACCGCCATCGACCAAGCGCCCAGCCTTGCGCACTGGCTTGCCGCAACGCACGCAGGTGCGGTTGAGGGCACGGCAGACCTTGCAGAGCGGCTCCCCTTGGTCATTGAGCATGCGCGTCTGCTTTCCGCACTTGCCACAAGGGGCGTAGGGAATCCGCTGGCTGCAGGTGTCGCACAAGGCCTTCCCGTTCCGGACGAGACGCGCCTTGGCCATCGGACGGCTGCATTCATCGCAACAGGTATGAGCAGAGGTCGCCATGTAGGAACGCTATTTCACTTCTTCGGTGGGACCGAGAAGGGGCGTACCCTGGGGCCACCGGCATCGTCCGGATCGACTGCTTCCGAGGCGGGGCGCGCCGGTTTGCGCTTACGGGTGGGGGTGGCCGCCGGCGCTGGGCTTGGCGCAACTTCCTCACCACCTTGAGGCGCAGAACTCGGCTGCTCAACACGGCCCTCCGCGGGCATGAGATCGTCTAGGGTTCCCCCCAGGACTTTAAGCAAAGCCTCCAGTAGCGCGGTTTTCACCTGGGCCGGTCGCTCGTCCACAATTCGGGAGAGTTGGGCGCTGGTGATGTCGTAGCCGATCGCGTCGAGCCGTCGCTTGAGTTCCGTGGCGGTCGGTATTCGGTTTTCCGCCATCCGCACGCGGAGGCGCCAACCAAGTCTGATATTGGGCGTATCGCTCATTCTTTCTTCTCCTGTGTGTTGAGCGCGTCATCGAGCTCGCGGGAGACGACGCTGCTGATTTCGTCGTCGACCATAACGTCGGGGACGTGCATATAGCCTTGTGTCGTTGCCGCAGAAGCGTGGCCATGCTTCCGACGAACCATCTCGATGCTGAAGCGCAAGGATTCGTGGGTAACGCTCGAGTGGCGCAGACAGTGTGGCGTCAGTCCTTCGCCTTCCAGGCCGCAATAGCGAGTTGCGATTTTGAAGCGTGCGTCGGCGCTGGACGACTTGAGACGAGTTCCCCGCTCCGAGAGGAACAAGGCTTCCTCATTGGGGTCCGCTCGATGAAGGAATTCAGGGCGGACTCTTGTGATGTACCAGTCCATGAGCTCAGGGAAGTCAGGATGGGTGACCGGTACGGTCCGAAAGCGCTTCCCACTTCCCCGGCTTCCCTTGCCCCAGACCTTGATGAATCCATAGGGGCCAAGTTCAGGTAAAGCTGGATTCGGCGCAAACGAATTTACGTTTAGGTTGAGGCCTTCGGAAATCCTGAGCCCTCCGGAGTAGAGGGTGAAAAAGAAAGTACGGTCCCGACGAAGAGGGTTGTAATCCTTGGTCCTGAAGCGGCCGGCCTCGACAGAAGCGCGCCGCAGCCCGTCAAAAAACAACTCGATTTCCTCATGTGTGAAGGCTCGGCGCTCTTTGGAGGACTCCTTTTCGACGGTATGGGGGATGCAGCTCTCTTCCGTGCAAATCTGTCGTGGCTCGACGCCATACAAGCGCCGGATCTCGTTCCTGAACTTGACGTTCGTCGTGAGATATTCGAGGAAGGATCGGATCGAGCATTGGTAATGCCGCTGGGTGCTATTGGCCAACCGGCGCTCCAATCCGAGATGATCGCACCAGCAGTCAAATGCATCCTCATTCCAGAGCCAAGGCGGCAGACCTGAGTGGGCAGCAAACTCCCGCAGCACCGAGACGTCCCTGGCTACGGCTTTGTGGGTATGGCGCAGCGAGCCGATGCGGCGACGAGTCCATGCATCAATGATGGTCCCGAACAGTTCGGCATCTGCTGGCGCGAGAGCGCGCGAAGCGACATCGGATGTCGCCAGCACTATCTTCGGATTCGCCATTTCCCTCGTCCTCCTAGCCGCAAAAAACTGGAATTTCCAATATTGCTACCTGCAAGTGATGCAGGAATGGAACACATAATATCGGAAAGTGACGAGTAATGCAACATTCCTGCATTTGTTGTTTAAATCTCGAATCGCTCATCATCCGATGCTAACTATATGATTTATCGATGTTTCGAGGATTTCGGCAGGAGCTGGGATACTTCTAATGCTGTGACATCACTCACAGGATTCCTGCAAGTAATGCGACATTGGATACTTTGGGATTCCTTTATAGTCAGTGGGTTATCCGAATTTTTGCCTTGTTCGTTGCTACATTGGCTAAATCAGAACTTCGTGCTTTCGTCCGGCATCACGTCTTCGAAGGCATCCAACCCAGCAAAGCGCCGCAACAGCGGAACGTCGTGCAGCGCCTCTTCCATCGCCGGATCAGAGTAGCCAAACCATTGCTGCATGAAGTGAATCCGCAACATCGTGCCCAACGGCATCGGTGGCCGACCGTTTCCCTTCTTTGGGTAGAACGGTTCGATCAGTGCTTCCAGGCGAGACCATGGAACAACCGTTTCCATCTCCGCCAGGAACACCGCCTTTCGGGTTTGCTTGCCCGCTTTCGGCAGGAAACCCGTCTCAGCCAGGCTCAGTTGCTTCATCGATTTCATCTGTCTCATCAACGCAATGACAATGCCGTCATTTTCTCAAATCACGCTGCATAACGGTCACTTATGCAGACTTTCCCTAAGGTCAAACAAGCTGCCGAAGCTGGCGCCAAACTGGCCCGGCGTATGGCCCAGGTTGGCAATTTCAGCAAATTGCGGCAGGCACGGGAACAAGCTTTTTACGCCGATGCCGCCCTGAACCTGGCGCGAGCCGAACAATCGACCGTTGCCGCCCGCGAGCGCCTGGCCCGTGTACTCGGCGTGGCAGAGCGCAGTCAGATCAAATTGCCTGACCGGCTCCCCGATTTGCCGAAAGAACCCAACGAGCTTGGCGGCCTTGAACAGCAGGCACTCGACCAGCGTCTCGATTTGCAGGCGATTCGCTTGGAAACGGAAGCGCTGGCCAAGAACCTGGGGTTGACCCAAGCGACCCGTTTGATCAATGTCCTGGAAGTTGGCCCTGCCCGTGTTCTCGAAGGTGAACGGAACAGTGGCTATAAGAAAGGCTACGAGATCAGCTTCGAGTTGCCGATCTTCGATTGGGGTGGCGCCAAGGTGGCCAAGGCCGAATCCGTATACATGCAGGCTATCGAGCGCGCTGCCGAGGTCGCCACCAACGTCCGCTCGGAGGTACGTGAGGCCTATCACGCCTATCGTACCAATTACGACATCGCACGGCATTACCGCGATGAGATCGTTCCGCTCAACAAGCGCATTTCCGACGAGAGCATGCTGCGCTACAACGGCATGCTGATCGGTGTCTTCGATCTCCTGGCCGATGCGCGGTCGCAGATTGGTAGCGTGAACAGCTATATCGAAACCCTGCGCGATTTCTGGATTGCCCAAGGGGATCTGGAGATGTCGCTGATCGGCAAGCCCTCCCTGAATGCCGCCACCCGCGCCAGCATCGCCGCTAGCGGCCGGGCCGACCATTGAATCCGAAGGACAGAAACATGACTTCTCGTCGCGATTTTTTCAAGAATCTGGGTATTGCTGGCGGCGCAGTCGCTGCCGCTTCAGTGAGTTCCGTGGCCATGGCTGCCTTGCCCGAACTGATCAGCATGGACAAGCCGGATACCGCACCACCGTGGCAGCCGCCCGGCGGTCGTCCCTACAACCCGGTCGTTACGCTGAACGGCTGGACATTGCCCTGGCGCATGAAGAATGGCGTCAAGGAGTTTCATCTGGTTGCCGAGCCGGTCGTTCGCGAAATTGCACCGGGCATGAAGGCGCATCTCTGGGGCTACAACGGCCAGAGTCCGGGGCCGACCATCGAGGTCGTCGAGGGCGACCGGGTACGCATTTTTGTCACCAACCGCCTGCCGGAACACACGACCATCCACTGGCATGGGCAGCGCCTGCCGAATGGCATGGATGGTGTGGGCGGTCTCAATCAGAAGCAGATTCCCGTCGGTAAAACCTTCGTTTATGAGTTCGTTGCCCGGCGACCGGGAACCTTCATGTACCACCCGCATGCCGACGAAATGACGCAGATGGCCATGGGCATGATGGGCTTCTGGGTGACTCACCCCAAGAGCAATCATCCACTGATCGATACGGTCGACCGGGATTTCTGCTTCCTTCTGAACGCCTACGACATCGATCCGGGCAGCTATACGCCCAAGGTCAATACCATGCTCGATTTCAACCTGTGGACCTGGAACAGTCGCGCCTTTCCCGGCATCGACTCGTTCAACGTCCGCAAGGGGGACAAGGTGCGCATGCGCATCGGCAATCTGACCATGACCAACCACCCGATCCACTTGCACGGGCACGAGTTCGTCGTCAGCGGTACCGATGGCGGTCCGACGCCGGTTGGGTCGCGCTGGCCCGAGGTAACGACGGATGTCGCAGTCGGCCAGATGCGCCAGATCGAGTTCCTGGCCGATGAGGAAGGCGACTGGGCGGTTCATTGTCACAAGAGCCACCACACGATGAACGCCATGGGGCACGACGTGCCGACCATGATCGGCGTGGACCACCGGGGCGTCGTCAAGCAGATTACCGATCTGATTCCCGACTACATGGTGATGGGCGAACGCGGCATGGCCGACATGGGGGAAATGGAAATGCCGATACCCGACAATACCCTGCCGATGATGACCGGCCAGGGGCCTTATGGTGCGGTCGAGATGGGCGGCATGTTCTCCGTTCTCAAGGTGCGTCGCGATCAGAAACCCGGCGATTACAAGGATCCGGGCTGGTACAAACAACCCAAAGGAACGCAGGCCTATGAATGGACAGGACCGGTTGGCGACATCTCGCGCACGAATCACCCTGGATCGGGTGCGATGCCCGTGCGCGGACCTGTCGTCGAGCAGGAAGTGCAGGTTCGCAAACCCGCTGGCGGGCATGGACAGCACTAAAACCACAATCACACCCACGGAGATCAATCATGAATAAATTCTTAATCGGTGCCCTGGCTACCCTGAGTGTCGGTGCTGCAACCGGTGGCATCGTCGCCGCCTCGGGCATCGTCAACGTGGCAGCAAATGAGCCGCATAGCCCATTCGTCTATCAGGCCCTGGCTTTTGCCCGCGAACGTTCGATTGCCAGTCGCGTATCCGACATCAAGGTTCCTGATGATTTTGCCGACCCCGAGCGCGTACGGCGTGGTGCCGGAAACTACGCGGCCATGTGCGTGAATTGCCACCTGACGCCGGAAGTGACCGATTCGGAAATCCGTAAGGGTCTCTACCCGAAGCCACCGAATCTGTCGGCCAAATCCGAGACATCCCGCAATGCCGCCCGCGACTTCTGGATCATCAAGAACGGCATCAAGGCTTCCGGCATGCCGTCCTGGTCGTCAGGCGGGATGGAGGATGCCGCGATTTGGGATCTGGCGGCCTTCCTGCAAAAAATGCCGCTGATGGCAAAAGCGGATTACGAGCAACTGGTGGCGGCCAGCGATGGCCATTCCCATGGCGGATTGGCGGACCACGATCATGCGGGAGGCCATGAGGATCACCATGCCGAGCCAGTACAGCCTCCGCCTGCCGCCAAGGCAAAGAAAAATCATGACCATGGCAGCCACGACCATGGTAACCACAAGCATTAAACGGGTGCCAAAGATTACATAAATGTAATCCGCAGGTCAGCTGTTTGTTGGTCTGGGATCGGCATACTGCGCTCACCTCATCGAAACGGAGCAGATGTCATGAATCGATCCCTCTTAGCTCTTGCAATGCTCGCCCTTTTTGGGGTTGGCGCGACTACCGCTTCGGCGGCAGAGGTCATTGATGTCTACAAGAGCCCGAATTGCGGCTGTTGCGGCAAGTGGGTCGATCACATGAAGGATGCTGGCTTCGAAGTCCGCACCCACAGCGTCATGAATATCCCCTTGGCCCGCAAGACATTGGGCATGCCGGAGCGCTTCGGTTCCTGCCATACGGCCAAGGTAGGCGGCTATGTCGTCGAGGGGCATGTCCCGGCGGCCGATGTCCAGCGCCTGCTCAAGGAAAAGCCCAAGGCCGTCGGCATCGCGGTACCGTCGATGCCCCCCGGATCCCCCGGCATGGAAAGCGTCCGACCGGTTCCTTACAACACGCTGCTGGTTCAGGCCGGCGGAGAAGCTACTATTTTTGCCAAGCACTGATTCACACCCAACAGGAGAAACCCCATGAACAAGAACCTTATCGCCACCGCCCTGATTGCCTTTGCTTCGCTTGCCGGACTGCCTGCCTATGCGGCCGGTGACCATGCCGGTCATGGTGTGGCGCAAGCCGGTGCAGCAGAAATGCAGATGGTCGACGGCCAGGTCAAGAAAGTCGACAAGGCGGCCGGCAAGGTCACGCTCTCCCATGGCCCGCTGACCAACCTGAACATGCCGGCCATGACCATGGTCTTCAAGGTCAGTAATGCCGCATGGCTCGACCAGATGAAAACCGGGGATAAAATCCGTTTCATGGCTGATAACGTCAATGGTGCGATCACCGTTGTCCACTTCGAAGCGGCCAAATAACAAAAAATCCGGAGCGGTACTGGATTGCCTGGCGATCCGTACCGTTCCTTGACATCGAGTATCTGAGGGAGGTCGCATGCGTCGGTTCCGACACCTAACCATCATCACGCTATTCAGCGCGATCGGCTTCGGGGCGCCCGTCCTGGCGCAGGAAGTCGCGCCGGGTGCTAACGTCGATAGCCTGCTGAGCTACGCCAAGTCACGCAACCCGGAATTTGCCGCGATGCAGGCGGAAGCGGATGCTTCGGCGGAACGTGTGGTGCCGGCCGGCGCCTTGCCCGACCCCAAGTTCCGCACCGAGTTGCGCGACATCACCCGTTTTGGCGAGCAAAACGCAACGCTCTCGCCAAGCCGTGTCGGGAGCACCCGCTACCTCCTGATGCAGGACATCCCTTGGTATGGCAAGCGCGATCTCAAGCGCGAGATTGCCGAACTGGAAGCGGACGGTGCCAAAGGGCGTGCGTTGGGGGCTTGGGCCGATATTGCCGGGCGCATCAAGGTCAATTTTTCCCAACTTTATTACCTGCGGCAAAACGAGCGTCTGACTCGGGAAATCCTCGATTTGATGATGCGCCTGGAGAAGGTTGCCCAGGTTCGCTACGCCGGCGGGCTGGCCGCTCAGCAGGACGTCATTCGCGCTCAGGTCGAACAGACCAATATGCGCAACGAATTGATCGGTCTGGAATCCGAACAACAATATTTGCGGGCTCGCTTGAACGCCTTGCTGTCCCGCCCGACTACCGCCCAACTGGCCGAACCGAGCCAGTTACGCAAACTGCCGGCACCGGCCATGCTCGATTTCGCTGGGCTTGAAGAGCGGGTTCGCGCCAAGAACCCACAGCTTTTTGCCGATGAATCGAAAATCAAGGCAGCCGAAAAAACACGCGACCTGACCTTCAAGAACCGCTACCCCGATTTCACGCTGGGTGTATCGCCCATCCAGTATCAAAACACCATCAGGGAATGGGAATTGATGGTCGAACTGAATATCCCGCTGCAACAGGCGTCGCGTCGCTCCCAGGAGCGCGAATCGGAGTCGATGCTGAATGCCGCCCGCGCCCGCAAGGAAGCCACGACCAACCAGGTGACTGCCGATCTGGCGGAAAGCCTGGCAGGCCTGGAGGCGGCTCGCCGCACCGAGAACCTGCTGGCCAGCAGCCTGATTCCGCAATCGGAACTGACCTTCCAGGCGGCGCTGGCCGGCTATGAGACCGGCAAGGTGGACTTCGCCACCTTGCTCGACGCCCAGCGGCAAATCCGTCAGGCCAAACAAAATCAATTCAAGGCTCAGGTCGACGCCCAGGTGCGACTGGCCGAAATCGAACGACTGCTAGGGGAAGAACTATGAACAAGGGTGCTGGACTGAGCCTCGGGATATTGGCGGTTGCCATCGCGGCGGGTGGCGGATACTGGCTGGGCGGCAGCAAGAACGCAACGCACCAGGCTTCCGGCGCGCCCGCTGCCGTGGCCGCCAGCGAACCGGCCAAAAAAGAACGCAAGCTGCTCTACTACCGCAATCCGATGGGCTTGCCCGATACCTCGCCGGTACCCAAGAAAGACCCGATGGGGATGGACTATATCGCGGTCTACGAAGGCGAACAGGACGACGAACCGGCGGCGGCCAACCAGATCAAGATCAGTGTCGAGAAAGTGCAGAAGCTCGGCGTGCGCACCGAGGCCGCGCAATTGCGCGCACTCGACAAGGTTGTGCGGGCGGCGGGCCGGGTCGAACCCGACGAGCGCCGCATCTATGCGATATCCCCCAAGTTCGAGGGCTATGTCGAACGCTTGCACGTCAATGTCACCGGCCAGCCGGTCGGCAAGGGACAACCGCTGTTCGAGGTTTATAGCCCGGAACTGGTCTCGGCCCAGCGCGAATACGCGATTGCCGCCCAGGGGGTCGAATCCCTCAAGGGGGCTGGCGGCGCCGCTCAGGACGGCATGAAGCAACTGGCCGATTCCAGCTTGCTGCGTCTCAAGAACTGGGATATTTCGGAAGAGCAGGTCAAGGCGCTGGCCAAGTCGGGCGAAGCCCGCCGGGCGCTGACTTTCCGCTCACCGGTCGCCGGCATCGTGACCGAGAAGAAGGCGCTGCAAGGCATGCGCTTCATGCCGGGCGAAGCCCTTTATCAGGTGGCCGACCTGTCTGCCGTCTGGGTCGTTGCCGATGTGTTCGAACAGGACATCGGTCAAGTCAAAACGGGGGCCAAGGCGAAGGTGCGCATCAACGCCTACCCGGACAAGACTTTCGAAGGCACGATCACCTACGTCTATCCGACCCTGAAGGCGGAAACGCGAACGGTGCCGGTGCGTGTCGAATTGCCGAACCCGGGACAGCTTCTGAAGCCGGCGATGTTCGCCCAGGTTGAACTGCCGGTGGGCGGCAAGGGTGAGGTCGTGACCGTACCGACCTCGGCGGTCATCGACAGCGGTACCCGCCGCATCGTGCTGGTCCAGGCCAAGGAAGGCCGCTTCGAGCCGCGTGAGGTCAAGCTCGGGCAGCGTAGCGACAACTACGTCGAGGTGCAGGAAGGCGTCAGGAACGGGGAACCGGTGGTGGTCGCTGCCAACTTCCTGATCGATGCGGAAAGCAACCTGAAGGCGGCGGTCGGTGGCTTTGGCCATGCCAGCCATGGTGGCAGCGCACCCAAGCAGGATGCTGCCGCAGCAGCACCGGCCGGAGAACACGCCGGGCACCAGGAAAGCAAGCCAGCTGCCGTCGGCCATCAGGCAGAAGGTACGGTCGAGGGATTCGATGTCAAGGCCGGTACGATTTCCATTGCCCATGGGCCGGTTTCCAGCCTCAAGTGGCCGGGGATGACCATGGAGTTTACCCTGGCTAACCCGGGGTTGCTGTCCGGGATCAAACCGGGATTAGCGATCAGCTTCGAGTTCGTCGAACGCAAGCCGGGTGAATGGGTCATCACCACGATCAGACCTGGCGCCAGCAAGACCGCGAATCCTCACGCCGGACACTGATAGGGGTCGTCATGCTCGCCAAAATCATTGAATGGTCGGGGCGCAACCGCTTCCTGGTTCTGCTCGCCACCCTTTTCGTCACCATCGGCGGCATCTATGCCGTCATGAACACCCCTATCGACGCATTGCCGGACCTCTCCGACGTCCAGGTCATCGTCTACACCGAGTACCCGGGCCAAGCGCCGCAGGTAGTCGAGGATCAAGTGACCTATCCGCTCACCACCGCCTTACTGTCGGTATCGAAGTCCAAGGTGGTGCGGGGCTTCTCCGTGTTCGGCGCCTCGTTTGTCTACGTCATCTTCGAGGATGGCACGGACATCTACTGGGCGCGCTCCCGGGTGCTGGAGTACCTCAACTTCGCTTCAGGGCGTCTCCCCAAGGGGGTAACCCCGTCACTCGGACCAGACGCTACCGGGGTCGGCTGGGTCTACCAGTACGCCTTGCTCGCCAAGGAAAAGACCCTGGCGGAACTGCGCACGATCCAGGACTGGTTTGTACGTTATCAACTGACCAAGGCCCACGGTGTCTCTGAGGTCGCTTCGGTCGGCGGGTTTGTCCAGACCTACCAGGTCACCGTCGATCCGGTGAAGTTAAGGGCCTATGGCGTTCCTCTGACGAAGGTGACCCAGGTAATCCGTGACTCCAATCGCGACGTCGGCGGTCGGGTGGTGGAAATGGCTGAGACCGAGTATGTCGTACGTGGCAAAGGCTACCTGCGCGGCAAGGCTGACCTTGAAAATCTGGTGGTCAAGAGCGAGGGCGGTACGCCGGTCTTGGTACGCGACATCGCTCGCGTCGAACTGGCTCCTGACGAGCGCCGCGGCCTCACCGAACTTAATGGCGAGGGCGAGGTGGTTTCCGGTATCGCCATGGCCCGCTACGGTCAGAATGCCCTGGAGGTGATCCACAACCTGAAGGCCAAGATCGTTGAGATCGGTGCAGGGTTGCCGGATGGGGTGAGCATCGAGACGGTCTATGACCGTTCCGAGTTGATCCACCGCGCCATTGAGACCCTGAAGCACACACTGGCCGAGGAATCCATCATTGTTGCCCTGGTCTGCATCGTTTTCTTGCTCCACCTGCGTTCTGCCTTGGTCGCTATCCTCATGCTCCCAGTAGGCGTGCTGATTGCCTTCATCGCTATGCGCTCGTTGGGCATGAATTCGAACCTAATGAGTCTGGGCGGCATTGCCATCGCCATTGGCGCCATGATCGATGCGGCCATCGTCATGATCGAGAACGCCCACAAACACCTGGAGCGTCTGCCGGAAGACCATACGACCACGGACCGGGCCAACGCCATGATCGACGCCTGCAAGGAAGTCGGACCGGCGCTGTTCTTTTCGCTGCTGATCATCACCGTTTCCTTTCTACCGGTGTTTACGCTAGAGGGACAGGAAGGGCGGCTCTTCTCGCCGCTGGCCTATACCAAGACCTTCTCCATGGCTGGTGCCGCGCTTCTCTCGGTGACGCTGGTGCCGGTACTGATGATTCTGTTCATCCGCGGCAAGATCATGCCGGAAGCGAAGAACCCGGTGAACCGCTTCCTGATCTGGATCTATCGCCCCATCATCGCCTGGGTAATGCGCTGGAAAAAGACCACCATCGTCGCCGCGCTGCTGGCACTGGCCATCTCGGTCTACCCCGCTGCGCAGCTAGGTAGCGAGTTCATGCCGACCCTGAACGAAGGAACGTTGCTCTACATGCCGGCCTCGCTGCCGGGGATGTCGATCACCAAGGCAGCCGAACTCATGCAGACCCAGAACAAGATCATCAAGAGCTTTCCGGAAGTCGCCTCAGTCTACGGTAAGGCCGGGCGTGCCAACACCGCTACCGACCCGGCGCCGACCGAGATGTTCGAAACGGTAATCAATCTGAAACCCGAGTCGGAATGGCGGACGGGGCTGACCATTGACGGCCTCATTGCCGAGATGGACAAGGCCCTGCAATTCCCCGGGGTCGCCAACGCCTGGACGATGCCCATCAAGGCGCGCATTGACATGCTCTCAACCGGCATTCGTACGCCGATCGGCATTAAGGTTTTCGGCAAGGATCTGGGCGAAATCGAGCGGGTGGCCAAAGAGATCGAGGCAGTGGTGAAGCAGATCCCCGGCACGACGTCGGCGTTTGCCGAGCGCGTCACCGGCGGTTTCTACATCAACATCGAACCTGACCGGGAACAGCTCGCCCGTTACGGATTGGCCGTCGGAGATCTGCAGGACGTGATCGGCACGGCCCTGGGTGGCGAGATGGTCACCACCACGGTCGAAGGCCGGGAACGCTTCGGTGTGACTGTCCGTTATCCACGGGAATTGCGTAGCGATCCCCAATTGATCGCCCGCGAAGTCGTGGTGCCGACCATGAGCGGTGCCATGATTCCGCTCGGTCAACTAGCCAAGGTGGAAGTCGCCAAGGGCGCGCCGAGCATCCGCACCGAGAACGCCTTGCTGTCGGCCTACATTTACGTGGACATCCGTGACCGTGATATCGGTAGTTACGTGGCAGACGCCAAGAAGGCGGTGGCCGCGCAGGTGAAACTCCCGGCCGGCTACTACGCGACCTGGAGCGGCCAGTTCGAAAATATGGAGCGGGCCAAAGAGAAAATGAAAGTTGTCATTCCGGTGACGCTCCTCATCATCTTTCTGCTTCTTTACCTCAACTTCCAGCGCCTGACCGAGACCTTCATTGTCATGCTCTCGGTGCCTTTCGCCTTGGTAGGCGGGGTATGGCTGATGTGGCTTCTGAAGTACAACGTTTCGGTCGCCGTGGCGGTGGGCTTCATCGCTCTGGCCGGTGTGGCGGCGGAAACCGGGGTGGTGATGCTCATCTATCTCGACCACGCCTGGCAGGAAGCGAAGGACAAATGTCGGTTCGAAGGGCGCACCCCGACGGTCAGTGACCTCTACAACGCCATCATGGAAGGGGCGGTCGAGCGGGTGCGGCCCAAGATGATGACCGTAGTGGCCATCATGGCCGGCCTTCTGCCCATCATGTGGGGAACCGGCACCGGATCCGAGGTCATGAGTCGTATCGCAGCGCCAATGGTCGGCGGCATGATTTCCTCGACGGTGCTGACTCTGGCCGTAATTCCGGCGATCTATGCCCTGGTCAAGCAGTGGCGCTTGAAACGCGGGAAAGAATGATTTTTTCTAAGCAACGGAGGTTGTCATGTTGAAGAAGTGTTTGGTTGTTGCAGTTACTGTAGTGGGTGTTCTATTGGCTGGCTGCGCCAGCGGCGGGTATTCCGGAGGAGCGGGCGTCGAGTCACACGCCGGGCACGCTCACTGAGCCAAACACACGCCACGCTCCTGGAAAGGCAACCGTCTTTCGGGTCATTGCTCAGGAGTGTGGCTGTTTCTTTCGCCGATTTCTGCTCACCAAGTAAAGAGGCCTTGATATGCCTTCAGACACGCATTTCAGTGCCAAGCCTTGGTGTCGCTCGCAAAGCTCAATCGTGGTGGCCATGCTGGCCGTGATCCTGGTTTTCTTCATCGTTCGTGAACACTGGGAACACCTTGTCGGTCGATGGATATATCTGTTGCTGTTCCTGTGCCCCCTGATGCATCTGTTCGGGCATGGAGGACATGGCAACCATAGCAACAAACCGGAGGGTTCCAATGGTTAAGTATTATTTCGGCAGCGCGGTGTTTTTGCTGGTGACTGCCTCCGCCTTGGCACAGGGCTGGCAAGTGCCGCAGCCCAGCACCGGACTGATGCCCAATCCCGTCCAAGGCAAGAAGTTGTTTGCTCAGCATTGTGCCGCTTGCCACGGGATGGACCTAAAGGGATCGGACAGGGGCGACAAGAAGGGTCCCCCCTTTCTGCACAAGATCTACGAACCGTCGCACCACGGTGACGCAGCATTCCAACTAGCCGCCAAGAATGGTGTCCGTGCCCATCACTGGCCCTATGGCGACATGGCACCGGTCACCCAGGTGACACCGGACGATGTTGCGCATATTACGGCCTACGTGCGTGCCGAACAGCGAAAGGTCGGTATTAAATGACGCAGTTGATTCAACCAATGCAACCGGAAGAACAGAGTCTGCCCTTGCCACTGAGCGATGCGGCAAACCTTGTAGTTATTTTGGCTCAATCTTTGCTCGACTGGCATCGAGATACATTTGATACAGCATTGTCCGATCTATTGCAATTGACCCGGAGAAAACCCGAGTCTATTGGTCAAGTACGTCATGTATTGGCCAGAGAATTGAATATTCCGCATTGCGAACAGTGGCGAGTTTCCGCTGGTGAGTATGAACGGAGAAGAAACCAGGTCTTTCAGGCGTTGCAACAACTACTCGATGCAATCGCTAATACCGCCTACGAGCCTGTCGAACAGCGCAAGGTAGGCATTCAATAAGGAAGAAATTACCATGGCCTCCCATGACGTGGCTCCGTCAAGCAAGATGCACGAAGGGCATCCCCCTGCGGTAAAAGACACGGGAGTTCGGCAGGAGGATATTGATCCCGTCTGCGGTATGACGGTGAAACCGGAATCGCCGTATCAGAGTTTCCACGATGGCATCCACTACCGTTTTTGCAGTGCAAAGTGTAAGACCAAGTTCGATGCCGAGTCCTCGCGTTACCTCAATGCCAAGGCGCAGACGACGGAAACAGTAACGGACATCGAATATATCTGTCCCATGCACCCCGAGATTCGCCAAATCGGGCCGGGGAGCTGCCCCAAATGCGGCATGGCTCTCGAACCGGTCCTGCCACAACTGGAAGCGGAGGATGACAACAGCGAGTATCGGGACTTCCGGCGCCGTTTCTGGGTCAGCCTGCCGCTGACCGTCATCGTGGTCATCCTGGCCATGGCGGGGCATCTGTTGACCGGGGTGCCCCCGGCCATCCGGACCTGGGCCGAACTGGTGCTGAGCCTGCCGATCATCTTGTGGGCGGGCGCGCCGTTTTTCGTGCGGGGCTGGCAGTCCATCGTCCATCGCAGCCCGAACATGTGGACCCTGATCGGTCTGGGGACCGGTGCGGCGTTCGTATACAGCGTCGTGGCTACCCTGGCGCCAGGGCTCTTTCCGGCCTCCTTCATGGCCCATGGCCGCATTGGTGTCTATTTCGAGGCGGCGGCGGTGATCATTTCGCTCACCTTGTTGGGACAGATGTTGGAGCTGCGTGCCCGCTCGCAGACCTCGGCGGCCATCAAGTCGCTGCTTGGCCTCGCGCCCAAGACGGCGCGGCGAATCAACCCGAACGGAACCGAGGAGGATGTTCCGCTCACCCACGTCCATGTCGGCGACAACCTGCGCGTCCGCCCCGGCGAGAAAGTACCGGTAGACGGCGTGGTCATCGAAGGCACGAGCGCGGTGGACGAATCCATGCTCACCGGCGAACCGTTGCCCGTCACCAAGCGGCCCGATGACAAAGTAATCGGCGCCACCTTGAACACCTCCGGCAGCCTGGTGATTCGTTCGGAAAAAGTCGGGTCGCAAACCATGCTGGCCCAGATTGTCCAGATGGTCGCCCAGGCCCAGCGCTCCAAAGCCCCCATGCAGCGCATGGCGGACGTGGTGGCGGGCTATTTCGTCACGGTGGTGGTGACCATCGCCCTGTTGAGTTTTTTCGGCTGGGGCTTCTTCGGCGGCGAACAGGGCTGGGTCTTCGGGCTGATCAATGGCGTTTCGGTCCTCATCATCGCCTGCCCTTGTGCCCTGGGCTTGGTCACGCCCATGTCCATCATGGTCGCCACCGGCAAGGCGGCCACCCAGGGTGTGCTGTTCCGCGACGCGGCGGCGATCGAACATTTGCGGAACATCGACACCCTGATCGTCGACAAGACCGGCACCCTCACCGAGGGCCGCCCGACGTTCGAGCGGGCCGTCGCCGTATCCGGCGTGACCGAAGACGACGTGCTGCGCCTCGCCGCCAGCCTGGACCAGGGCAGCGAGCATCCCCTGGCCGATGCCATTGTCCGGGCCGCCCGGGAGCGCGGACTGGCCCTCGACAAGGCCGAGCAGTTCGAATCTTCCAGCGGCATTGGCGTACGCGGCATCGTCGGCGGCCACCGCCTGGCCCTGGGCAATACAGCCCTGATGGCGGAGGAGGGCATCGCGGTGGATACCCTCGCCGAGGCTGCCGAAACGCTGCGCCAGGGCGGGGCGAGCGTCATCCACCTGGCGGCCGACGGTCGACTGCTGGGCTTGCTCGCGGTGTCCGATCCCATCAAGACGAGCACCGCGGAAGCCCTGTCCGTGCTGCGGCAAGCCGGGTTGCGGGTGGTGATGGCCACGGGCGACGGCCTCACCACGGCCCGGGCCGTTGGCAATCGATTGGGCATCGACGAGGTCCACGGGGAAGTCAAACCGGCGGACAAACTGGCCCTGGTCGAGCGCTTGCAGCGGGAAGGGCGGATCGTGGCCATGGCCGGCGACGGCATCAACGATGCGCCGGCGCTGGCGAAAGCGGATATCGGCATCGCCATGGGCACCGGCACCGACGTCGCCATGCACAGTGCCCAGGTGACGCTGGTCAAGGGGGATTTGCGCGGAATCGCCCGCGCCCGGATGCTCTCCGTCGCCACAGTGCGGAACATGCGGCAGAACCTGGCTTTCGCTTTCGTCTACAACGCCCTCGGCGTGCCGATTGCGGCTGGAATCCTGTACCCGGCTTTCGGGCTGGTGCTGTCCCCCATCATCGCCGCCTTTGCCATGACCTTCTCGTCGGTCAGTGTGGTTGGCAACGCCTTGCGTTTGCGATGAGTGATCAGGTGGGAAGATCGGTTCAATGGGTTTGGAGAAGCGTTAACATCGGTATACAAGTGTCGAGCCGTTGATCGAAACGGATCGAACACTGTCCTTCTTGATGACATTGCGGTGACATATTTGTCATGTCGAAGCCATGGGCGCGTAACTGTTCCGGCTGCATACTTCCGCCATCACACCGTCCTGATTGGAGGTAAACATGCGTGCCAACCGAATAGCCACCGGCCTGTTGAGCTTGCTCCCGCTAGTGCTTGCGGCATGTACCATAATACCGGCCCCGGATTTTTCGGCTGCTGTCGCCAGCGCTTCGACAGCAGCCGACCATCAGCGGATCGCAGATTTTTACGGCCAGAAAGCCTCCGGCTACGAAGACGAGGCCGCTTGGCACGAGAAGAACGCCAACTCCTACGGAGGTTACCCGCGAGGGCCTGTTTCATTCGTATCCCATTGCCATTCGCTGCAGGAAGGTTTCACTGCCGCGGCTAAGGAAGCGCGTTCCCTGGAAAAGGCACACCGCCAGATGGCCGCCGGTTTGTCCAACTGAACAGGCGAATGCTAGCCAGTAGAACGACGAAATGTAGCAGATGCAAAATCAACGGATGACTACTGCCCGTGATCCCGTCTGTGGCAAGCAAGTGGATCTTGCCCAACCCGCACGCACGTTCGCACGTTCGCTCGCTCGCAGGACGAAATTGCCATGCACCCTGCGATGAATATGCCGTAACGAAACTGCATTCGATGAGTCCCCTGCGCCACCTCCTGTTCGTTGTCGTCCTGGTTTTTGCCCAATGGGCGGCCGGAGCGCATGCGGTCGAGCACGCAGTGGCGAAAGATGGCGCCTTGCCAGCCCACGCTTGCGAGCTCTGTCTGGCGGTGCACGACCTCGGGTCCGCATTGCCTGGCGTGGCATCGTTGCAGCCGGTGGTCAGCCTGGTGCTGATCCCGGAAGCCTTATCGTTCTTCGCCCGCAGCCACCTGCCGGCGCCCATCACCAGTCAGCGCGCACCGCCCGTAATTCTTCTCTGAACGATTCACCTTGTTGATGAGCCTTCCCGACCGGGAGGGCAGTTATCGCTTTTCGGAGAAGATCATGATTGTTACCAAAAAGGCCGCTGCCGCGGTCGCCCTCGCGTTTACCGCACCCGCCGCTCTCGCCCAAGGGGCGCCCAACCAAGCCACTGAGTTGGCCCCGGTCGTTGTCACCGCCAATCCGCTGGGAAGCGCCTTGTTCGACCTGGCCGCCCCGGTTTCTGTCCTGGGCGGGCGGGACCTGACCTTGCGCCGGGAAAGTACCCTGGGAGAAACAGTCGCTAACCTGCCGGGCGTCAGTTCTACCTACTTCGGCCCCAGTGCGAGCCGCCCGGTGATCCGCGGCCTCGATTCAGACCGTATCCGGATCTTGCAGAACGGGACCGGTATGCTGGACGTGTCGGCCTTGAGTCCCGACCATGCCACCACCGTCGATCCGCTGGTGGTGGACCGCATCGAGGTCGTCCGCGGTCCCGCGGCCCTGCTCTATGGCGGGACCGCAGTCGGCGGCGTGGTCAATGTCCTCGACAACCGCATCCCCCAGGAGGCCGTCGTGGGCGTCAGCGGGCGTTTTGAGCCGCGCTTCGGCGGTGCCGACAACGAGCAGAGCGGCGCTGCGGTACTCGAAGGCGGCAATGGCCGGATCGCCTTCCATGCCGACATCAGCTCGCGCCGCAATGACGATGTGCAGATTCCCGGCTTCGCCCGTTCTAGCCGCCAGCGTGCCCTGGACGGCCCAGGCCAGGATCAGCCCCGGGACCGCCTGCCGAACTGAATCGCCCCGGGTTTCGTAGAGGCTCCGAGGTTTAAGTGCAGGCGGTCGTTGCCTGCACAAGGGATTGTGAATAGTACCGTTCCTCCGCCTCGGCGGGCGGGATGTTTCCGATGGGCTCGAGGAGTCGAGTGTGATTGAACCAAGTCACCCAAGTCAGGGTGGCCAGCTCCAGGGACTCGATGGTTTTCCAGGGGCCCCGGTGATAAACCAATTCGGCTTTGTAGAGGCCGTTGATGGTTTCAGCCAGGGCATTATCGTAAGAGTCGCCTTTGCTGCCGACAGAGGGCTCGATGCCTGCTTCGGCCAGCCGCTCGGTGTAGCGGATGGAAACGTACTGGCTTCCCCTGTCTGAGTGATGAATCAGTGCCCCGTCACGCTTGGGCTGTCGGTCATACAGCGCCTGCTCAAGCGCATCGAGGACAAAATCGGTACGCATTGACCTGCTGACACGCCAGCCGACGATACGACGAGCGAAGACATCAATCACAAAGGCGACATAGACAAATCCCTGCCAAGTAGAGACATACGTAAAATCAGAGACCCACAGTTGGTTCGGGCGCTCGGCCTTGAACTGGCGATTCACCCGATCCAGCGGGCAAGGCGTACGGGTGTCGCTGAAGGTCGTTTGCATGATCTTGCCGCGCCTGACGCCTTCCAGGCCAAGATGCTTCATCAGCCGTTCGACCGTGCAACGCGCCACGGGCGTTCCCTCACGGAGCAATTGCCGCCAAACCTTGCGGACACCATAGACTTGGAAATTGGCCTGCCAAACCCGTTGAATCTGAGGAATCAGCAATTCATCCCGTTGCGCCCTGGCGCTCCGCAGGGAAGGATTGCGTTGCCGGGCAGCGTGACGCCAATAGCCAGACGGGGCAACCTGCAATAGCTTGCAGAGCGGCTCGACCCCATATGTCTCCCGGTGCCGGTCAATAAATGTCCTCACTTCTTCTTGAGGCGGTCGAGCTCCGCCTGCGCGAAAAACGCACTGGCTAGCCGCAGAATTTCGTTGGCCTGACGGAGCTCCTTGTTCTCCCGCTCCAAGGCTTTCATACGCTCACGCTCATCGGTGGTTATCCCATCGCGCCGGCCCGTATCCACTTCATGTCGCTTGACCCAGTCATGCAACGTCTGGGCTGCGCAACCAATCTTCGGGGCTATCGATTCAATGGCTGCCCATTGCGACGGATGTTCTTTGCGGGCTTCTTGTACCAGCCTCACCGCACGTTCTCTGACTTCAGGGGAATATCTGTTTGATTTGCTCATCATGGCTCCATTCTCTCAGGTAATGGAGCCTCCTCAATTCCCGGGGCGATTCAAACAGCTCGGCGCATGGGGACAGCGGAGCGCTGGGCACATCGCTCACCTTCGACAACGGGTATGTGGGCGTCTCCTATGCCGACTTCAAGACCAATTACGGCTCGGTGGCCGAACCGAACGTCCGTCTCGATATGCAGAGTTCCCGTTGGGATGCTGCCGGGGAAATGCGTGAACTGGGTTCTTTCATCGAAGCCGTGAAGTTCAAGTACGGCTACACCGATTACCAGCATCAGGAACTGGAGAGTGGTACCGTGGCGACCACCTTCAAAAACAAGGGCTATGAAGGCCGGATCGAGGCGACCCACGCCAAGCTGGGGCCATTCACCGGCGCCTTCGGGGTGCAGCTTTCCAGCGTCAATTTCTCGGCCCTCGGAGAAGAAGCCCTCTTGCCTAAAATCGATACCGACAGTGCGGCGCTTTTCCTCTACGAAGAAATGACTGTCGGCCGCACCAAATTCACCTTCGGCGGGCGCCTCGAACGCGCCAAGGTGGCATCGGCCGGTGGGGGACCGCTCGACCCCAATACCGGTCTGCCCCGTTTCGGCTCGGGCCAGACCCGCAGTTTTTCCGACCAGAGTGGTGCCGTAGGCATCCTCTACAGCCTGACACAGAGCCTGAATCTGGTCGCCAACCTGGCGCACACCGAGCGGGCACCGACCTACGCCGAGCTTTTTTCCAACGGCCCCCATACCGCCACCGGACAGTATGTGATCGGCGATACGTCCCTGGACAAGGAGAAGTCGAACGGTCTCGATGTTCAATTGCGCTGGCGTTCGGGTCAGTATTCGGCAAGCATCGGTGGCTTCTACAATCGGTTTGAGAATTACATCACGGTGATGAACAGCGGCAATACACGAGCTACGGATGGCGAACTCAACCCCGCGGATGTTGGGGGCAGCGTAACCGCGGCGGGCGACAAAATTCTGCCGGAAGGGCTTTATCGCGCCGTCAAGGCCGAGTTCCGAGGTCTTGAGGCGGAAGGCAAATTCCGGGTGTACGAAGGGACCGGGAACCTCGATCTCAACCTGCGTGGCGACTACGTTAGGGCGACGAACCGCGATACGGGCGAGCCACTGCCGCGTATCTCGCCGCTCCGTCTGGGCGTCGGTCTCGACTACCAGCGCGGCAGCTTCGGTGCCCGACTCGACGTCAATCATGCCTTCAAACAGGACCATGTCGCCGCCAACGAATTGCCGACCGACAGCTACACGCTGGTCAATGCCGCGCTGACCTACCGCATCAAGGCGCAGGCGATGAACTTGGAGGCGTTCCTCAAGGGCAACAACCTATTCAATCAGGAAGCGCGGGTGCATACCTCGTTCCTGAAGGATATCGCGCCGTTGCCGGGACGCGGCATTCTGGTGGGGATACGCAGCACTTTCTGAGACCCGTCTGAAAGAGCTGAGGACCTGGGTCAGGACGTTTTTTTCGGCTAGGCCCTGGAGAAGTGTATAAGGCGGTTCCGAACTGGCATTGCGGTGACCAATTTGTAATCCTCCTGTTATGCAGAGGACAGCCTATGGGCAGTATACTGGCTGCACAACAATCATTTTGAGCACCTGCGCGAAGTCGATACCGTGATCGTCGACAAGACCAGCGCATTGGCAGAGGGTCGTCCAGTATTCGAACAAGCGCAAACTGGTCCTACTGTCGCGGAAGCAGAAGTATCCCAATGAGCAAAATGAGGAGCAAATGCAAAACCTAAAGATGACGACGGGACGCGACCCCGTCTGTGGCAAGCAGGTGGAGCTAGCTCAGAATTCCCGTTCCCTTGTCTACCACGGCGTCACCTATCACTTTTGTTCGGCGCATTGCCAAGAGCGTTTTGTTGACATCCCGGCGCTATATACCGGGCCGCAGAGGCTGGTGGATATTCGGCCAATCCGGAAACGGCGAAAGTTGCGGTTAGCCGATGGAAATCAAACGAATCTGCCGCGTGCATGCCAACAACTCCAGGAAATGATCGGCGTTTCATCCGTCACTTGCGAAAACGATCGCTTGATCGTCGAATACGATCTGCGGCTAACGGTTCTCACGCAGATCGAAGCCGTGGCTGCAACTGAAGACGTGCACTTCAAGGAAGGAGTCCATGCTTTGAGGCGATGGCTCTGGAAAAGTGCCGAATCCAACGAACTGGAAAACGCCGCTCATCCGGCAACGGGGGCCTGCTGTAATCGCCCACCAGTAAGGCTTCGCTAGTCGCTGCACCGGGTCATTGAACGACTTAGTGTCGTCGGATAAAGACAGCCTCTTTGCTGGTGAGGATTTCGCCGATAGAGTTGCTGTTTTCATAGATGGCCATGACCATGAATAGCCAGATCAGCGACCTGATTGCGCGGTGGAAGGACGATCCGCACAGCACTTATTCAACCTGGTTTCTATGGACGGAGCGCCTGAAGAATTTTCGCTCCATCCGTCGTGGCATCGCGGAGGTCGTCCGAGACATCGAGGCTGGTAGCTTTGGCAATGCCTATCGCGGATCGTCCCTGGAAACCGTCGTTGCCTCCGTGGCCGAACAGCGGCAGATTTTTAAGGGGGCTGAGCATGCCTTCCTGTGGAAGCCCAAACTGCGCATTCCCGATATCTATGAGCACCGGGAGAACCAACGAGCGTTTGCTCGCCTGCTGCACTCGTGCAACTGTTGTGACAGCGTCGATGGGATCATCCAGGCCATCAATGATATCGATGCCTTGAACATTAAGGGACTGGGTCCGGCGGTCGCCAATCTGCTGTATTTCATCCATCCCACCCTGGTCCCGCCCTTCAATACCGCCATCGTCAATGGTTACAACGCCTTGACCGGTTCCAAGGTCAAATTGGGCAGGTGGGATCACTACTTGACCATGCGCCAAGGCATCATCGCGCTCAATGCCGAGCACCGTCAGCTCCTGTCGAATGATCTTGGAGCGGTTGCCGGTCTGCTGTTCGATATCGGTTCGGGACGCTATACGGCGCCACCCATCGATGGAAACGCGGAGGCAGAGCGAATTTGGCGACAGGATTTGGCCTGGGTTCGCGAAGAGACTGCAGCGCAGCAAAAAGCCATTGCCTCAGCCGAAGGGAATGACCAAACCCATACCCAGGTACAAGGAAGCCTGCGCGACATCGGTATGGCCTTGGGGTTTTCCGTCTGGATCGCCGCTAACGACCGTAACCGCCCACATGGCAATGGTGTCCTGGGAGATGGCTGCCTGGCGATGCTCCCTGATGGCTTGGCCGGCCAGCCGGGCGCGGACTCCATCAGATTGATCGATGTCGTCTGGTTGGAGCCTAGCAGCGGAAAGGTTGTTGCCGCATTCGAGGTCGAACATACGACCTCAATTTATTCCGGAATTGTCCGCCTTCTCGACCTTGCCTACGGCAGTGGCCTTGATTCTTGCGATGCACTATTCCTGGTGGCTCCGGATGGTCGTGAAAATGATGTGAGACAACAGATTCAACGGCCGGCATTTTCAAAAATTGGGGAACTGAATTTCAGGTATCTGCCTTACGGCGAGCTCCGGAACCAGCAGGACGCAATCATTCGTTTTGGATCGGGGCTGAAACCGGTCTTCAGTATTTCCAAAGCCTTGAAAAATGGCAGTTTGTGACCGATGGGAAAGAAGGTTTGACGGCTGGAGCAGTGTCTGGGGATTGCTACCCATAGGCTTCGCGGAATAATAATACACACCAAGGCTCCGCTGCGTCACCTCGCGCTTGTTATTAACATTGATCCTGGCCGCAATTGGCGGCTGGGGTGTATTTGGTCGAGCACGCCGTAGGGAAGTATGGGTCCCTATCCTCGCCAAAATAAGTCTGCTGTTGCCACGTATGCTCCGGAAGGCTGGCGTAATCCATGATCTCGTGCTGCCACTGCGTGTTGACAAAGCTCCAGGTGCTTCATGCAAGAGGAAGAAACAACAAATGAGGTCATAGATTCGGTTACAAATCCATCATTCCCATTATCTGCTTGCTGCGGATTTACATGTCGAGGAAGGCGGAGTACTGAAGTCTTACTGATCTATGACGCAAATGTAAGCGGCTGGACACGCAATTGACAGCTGCACAAGAGCATAGTCCTCGCGTTCATGAGCACTATTGCCGCGCAGAAAAGGTGTTGTTGAAGATTTTTAGTGGCTGCTGTGATGATGCTTGTGCCTTTGCCGGGCGACTCTGTCAATTGTGGATGTTAGGCCAGGCGGAGTTGCTTGTATGCGGGGCGCCTTCAGCGAATTGAAGAATTCTCACTAAGCGAGGTAGGATAAATGGCATTTCAGCAAGCACTGAGTGGCCTCAATAGCGCTACCAAGGCAATTGATTCAACTAGCAATAATATCGCAAATGCAAACACCGTGGGCTTTAAGGCATCCACGACAAATTTTGGGGATGTTTATGCTGCATCGCTGAATGGCTCTGGTGCTAGTCAGGTCGGTATCGGCGTCAACATTGCATCGATCCAGCAGCAATTTACCCAGGGCAATATCACGTCGACCAACAATCCACTGGATATCTCGATTAATGGTACTGGGTTCTTCCGTATGGATCAGGACGGAGCTACAACCTACGCCCGAAACGGGCAGTTCCATCTCGACAAAAACGGTTTTGTCGTCAATGATCAGGCTATGCGATTAACCGGCTATCGTGCCCAGGCTGGAATCATCGTACCCTCATCGCCGCAGCCTTTACAGATTTCGGCATCGGATCTCGCGCCCCAGGCGACGGGACTTAATGCCAGTAGTGTCTTCAACGGGGTCAAGGCCAATCTGAACCTAGACTCTCGTCAGACAGTTCCCGCCTTGCCATGGGTGGACGGCGGCATAGCTGGCGGCTTGGCAGCATTTACGCCCGATCCGCAGACCTATAACTATTCCACGGCTTTGTCGATCTACGACACGTTGGGCAATGCCCAAACCATGACTTACTATTTCCGCAAGACGGCCAATGCTGGTGAGTGGGATGTCTATGCCAATGTTGACGGAACGACAAATCAGAACATTACCCCGGGTGGTGGCCCAATCGGGACCCTGACATTTGGGCCGACCGGTACGATCACGGCCGGGAGTCCGATGAATGTCTCAGTCAATATGCTAGGTGTCATGCAGAGTCTCGGCCAGCCGACGGGCAATGGTGCCCTGGCCGTACAAAGCTTTCCGGTCGATTTCGCAGGTACGACCCAATTCGGTAGTGCATTCGGTACCAATCGCCTGGAACAGGATGGCTACGCGGCGGGGAATCTGGTCGGGCTTTCGGTTGGCTCAGATGGAATCATTCAGGGGCGCTACAGCAATGGGCAGACTTTTGCCCAAGGGCAGATCGTGCTGGCCAATTTCACCAATCCGAACGGCCTGCAGGCGCTCGGCAACAATCAGTGGAGTGAGACTTCTGTTTCCGGACCGGCCTTGGTCGGTGCGCCTAATACCTCCAATCTGGGTGTTCTGTCTTCGTCGACGGTGGAAGAGTCCAATGTTGATTTAACCGCCGAACTCGTCAAGCTCATTACCCAACAGCGCAGCTACCAGGCCAACGCCCAATCGATCAAGACACAGGACCAGCTACTTCAGACACTGGTCAATCTACGCTAACGAGGTTTCGTGCCTTGTAGCGGTGCTAGTCGACTTTGCGCTGGTTGTTGCAATTGCTGCGAAGCGGGATGATCACTTCGGCACCAGGGGCTTCGATAATGTCGACCAAGGCATCGCTGTCGTAACCTTTATCGGCGATGACTGCGCCGGTCTGATTGGCCTCAACCAAGGCAGCCCCTTGTGTGACATCGGCCACATGGCCGGCTGTCAGGATCAGGTGAACTGGGTTGCCCAAGGTATCGACACAAGCATGAACCTTGGTACTCAGCCCGCCCCGCGAACGACCGATCGCTTGATCGCTACCCATTCGATTCCGCAGTGTCAGATCTATTGCGGTGTGTTCGGAGGACACCGTCGGTAATCGGCCAAGTACGAAGTATCCTGTCCAAGGAATTTAATCTCCGGCATAACAACCAGTGGCGAGTTTCAGAAGCTGGATACGAGAGGAGAAGAGATCAGTGTTCTTGGCGCTGAAGCAATTGTACGGGTCAATTGCCAGCACACTAGGTAGTTACCTTGGTTTGCAACACTCTGACAAATTTCCAACCAAGCAGTAATTTTTCCGCCATGTTCTCGACAGCTCGCAAGGTTCATTCTACCCCCTATAAAGGGCTTGCGAGGAGACAAAAAATGAAATCTAAATTTGGTGTTGTCGTTGCCGGCATGAAAAGATGTCCATTTCCTACCCCCCCGTCCCAAGGAGGATTTGGCATCGATGATTGCGCATTGCCGAGCCCTGCGTGACCAATTTGCCAATGCTGCAAAAGAGCCCATCAACTTGCCGATGCTCATCGTCAACTTACGGGCATTCCGGTTGAATAGCGAATCTTGGTTGATCAGCCGTCATCGGAAAATTAAAAATGCGAATTGCAATAATTTCAATGCTTCTCTTTGGGGTGCTCGGCTTGGGAATAGGTGCTCAGGATCGGGTAAATGACCTCGATTCAGAAGGGTCACTGATGTCGAGGATATTGTCGGTAATCGGATCACCACTTATTTTTCCGAGAATCGGTGGAGGCTATCTTTATTTTCACCTTTGAAATAATCACAAGGCAATATCGCTGAAGGCTTCATTTGCGATGATATTCAAATGGGACATCCGCCGCCGTGATGTAGCATTGGGCTATAAATAAATTGGGTTGTGCATGGAAAGAGCCAAGACCGATCACATGATGGAAGAATTTCTGCAGGCGGTTCGGCATGGTGACTTTATTCTTCTCCGCAAACTGCTTTCGGAGAAAATTGAGTTGAACAGACTGGACGAAATTGGTTGCAGTCCGTTCTTCTATGCTATTCATGGAAAGCATTTTGATGTTGCCGCTGAAATGTTGAAACAAGGTGCAAATGTCGACTTTCCGAATAGATACGGTTGGACTCCGTTATTCTGGGCAACCCTCAATGGTCACGCCGATGTTGTCACGTTTCTCCTCGGTAACGGTGCCAATGCAAATATCCCCTCCAGAGGAGGGGATTCTCCACTATTCGTAGCTGCTAACAAGGGATATACAGAAATCGCACGGCTATTGCTTGCCGCGGGTGCAGACCCCCAGTTATCGGGACCCGAAGGATTCGATGCATTATGGGTGGCACGCGTTAGAGGCCACTCAGAAATAATATTGTTGATTTTAGCATATCGCTTGATGCCATTGTCGATACCGTGATGCTACTGTCTCCAAATGGTTATCGTTATTCTTTGATCATGGCATACGGCTGTATGTGACGAATGAGATCGATAATTTGACGATCGGGATCACTTTGGCTGGGCTGACAAACGTAAATCGATAGCAGCCGACAGTGGATTGGATCTGGTGTCGAAGCTCTGTCATTCATTTTACGCAGCGCCCCGGATACATCTGATTATTTGAAATCGCCTGCCATCAAAAAACAGATTCAATCATGCTCCAAAACAAGATTGCATTGGCGATGTGCGGCCTTGTTCTATAGTTTGAGCACTTGCGCCGCCTGATTCAAATGCAATCCGATCACTTACAACTAAGGAAACTCTGCATAAGCGCCCATCATGCAGCGCAATTTGAGAAAATGACGGCATTGTCATTGAGTTGGTGAGGCAGATGAATCTGATGAAGCAACTGAGCTTGGCTGAGACGGGATTTTTGCCGAAAGCCGGCAAGCAAACCCGCAAGGCAGTGTTCCTGGCGGAGATGGAAACAGTGGTGCCGTGGTCGCGTCTTGAGGCGCTGATCGAGCCGTTCTATCCGAAGAAGGGAAACGGTCGTCCGCCGATGCCGTTGGGCACGATGTTGCGGATTCACTTCTTGCAGCAATGGTTTGGTTACTCCGACCCAGCAATGGAAGAAGCACTGCACGATGTTCCGTTGTTGCGTCGCTTTGCCGGACTGGATGCCTTCGAAGACGTGATGCCGGACGAAAGTACGATTCTTCGCTTCCGTCATCTGCTGGAGAAGCATGACCTGGCGGTGGCGATCTTTGCCGAGGTCAATGCCGTGCTGTCGGAGAAAGGCCTGTCGATGAAGCGCGGTACGGTGGTCGATGCCACGCTGATTGCAGCACCGAGTTCGACGAAGAACGAAGACAAGAAGCGCGATCCGGAAATGACGCAGACCAAGAAGGGCAATCAGTGGCACTTCGGCATGAAGGCGCACATTGGCGTCGATGCCGACAGCGGCTTGATACATACCGTTGAATGCACGACGGCCAAGGTCGCCGACATTGCGATGATGGAGAAGTGCCTGCACGGGGAAGAAGCCATTGCGCTCGGTGATCGCGGCTATCACAAGAAGAACCGGACGATTGACGCGTTCCAGAAGGAAGGCAATCTGTCTGTTCTGACACCGACCAAGAAGCCGGCTGGCGGCACGCTGACTGTGGAGCAGAAAGCGTTCAATCGGATGCTGTCCTCGGTGCGGGCAATTGTCGAACATCCGTTCCGAGTAGTGAAGCGCCAGTTTGGCTTTGTGAAAGTTCGCTACCGTGGTCTGGCGAAGAATACCGGGCAAATCGTGACGTTGTTTGCGCTGGCCAATTTGTGGATGGCGCGCAAGCGATTGTTGCCCTTGCTGGGCGAGGTGCGCCCGTGAAACGTGAAATACAGGGAAAACTCCCTGGATTTCCCGGTCAACGGTCGAAAATCGCCTATTTCTCATCGCTTTTATGACGACCTACCAGTAAATGGCCGGTTGTTCAGAGAGTCCCTAGAGGTAAATGGCGCCAATACTGGAAACATAATCGTTGGGCAAGGGCTCACGGCGATAATCTAGAGTCAGTTCCTCACCATTTGAGATTTCACTGACTGTCCGAACCTGTAGTTTATTTCCTAGATTAACTATCGAGCAATTAGGGAAAGTCTGCATAAGTGACCGTTATGCAGCGTGATTTGAGAAAATGACGGCATTGTCATTGCGTTGATGAGACAGATGAAATCGATGAAGCAACTGAGCCTGGCTGAGACGGGTTTCCTGCCGAAAGCGGGCAAGCAAACCCGAAAGGCGGTGTTCCTGGCGGAGATGGAAACGGTTGTTCCATGGTCTCGCCTGGAAGCACTGATCGAACCGTTCTACCCAAAGAAGGGAAACGGTCGGCCACCGATGCCGTTGGGCACGATGTTGCGGATTCACTTCATGCAGCAATGGTTTGGCTACTCTGATCCGGCGATGGAAGAGGCGCTGCACGACGTTCCGCTGTTGCGGCGCTTTGCTGGGTTGGATGCCTTCGAAGACGTGATGCCGGACGAAAGCACGATTCTGCGCTTCCGGCATCTGCTGGAGAAGCATGATCTGGCGGTCGCGATTTTCGCTGAGGTCAATGCTGTATTGTCGGAGAAAGGCCTGTCGATGAAGCGCGGTACGGTCGTCGATGCCACGCTGATTGCGGCGCCCAGTTCGACCAAGAACGAGGACAAGAAACGCGATCCGGAAATGACGCAGACCAAGAAGGGCAATCAGTGGCACTTCGGCATGAAGGCGCACATTGGCGTCGATGCTGAGAGCGGCTTGATTCACACCGTGGAATGCACGACGGCAAAGGTCGCGGACATCACGATGATGGAAGCCTGCCTGCACGGGGAAGAAACGCTGGTCTTGGGCGATCGTGGCTATCACAAGAAGAATCGAACCCTCGACGACTTCGAGAAGGAGGGCGATCTGTCTGTCCTGACGCCGACCAAGAAGCCGGCGGGTGGTGCGCTGAGCAAAGAGCAGAAGGCTTTCAACCGGATGCTGTCGGCGGCACGGGCGATTGTTGAACACCCCTTCCGGGTGGTGAAGCGGCAGTTTGGCTTTGTGAAGGTTCGCTATCGTGGTCTGGCGAAGAATACCGGGCAGATTGTCACCCTGTTTGCGCTGACCAATCTGTGGCTGGCACGCAAGCGATTGATGCCTTTGATGGGCGAGGTGCGCCCGTGAAGCGCGAAATGCAGAGGAGAACCTCTGCATTTCATGGCCAACGGTCGAAAATCGCCTGTTTTTCATGTTTTTTTTATGACAGCCTGCGCCAAAGCAGTGGGTTGTTCAGAGAATCCCTAGTAGAACAGAGAAAAGGCAAATATATGGATCGCATCATCTACATAGCCATGACTGAAGTCATCACAGGTGTTATCGCAGCAAGCGGCAATGGCTCACAACATGGCCATGGAACGGTGTCCGGTATTCCGCGTTCGGGGACACAGAATGCCATCAATGTGTTCGGCCGTACAAAACTGGTCAATCCTCCCGAACATGCTCTTGAGCGTGGCGGGGATGTTTGCTAATACAATATGGAAATATTTTCATCTTGGCGCCTCGTCTTGAAATATAGGGCCACATTGGAGTTATATGGTATTAATCCCAGGTTGCTGCCAGTAGAAATGAATGGCCGCATTTGCGGTTATACGGCGCAGTATTATGAAAAGTCAAAACTTAATAAAAAAGAATGGCCGCTATCATTTGAAATGGAGCGCTCTGCCACCTTGGTTGCTTTGTGTATTTTAGGACCGGCAAATTTCCCTCGTTACAACAAATACGGCATTTCCATGCAACATACAGTGACGGCTGCTGCAGTGGCTTGTAGAAATGGAGGTTCAGGAACAACCTTGGAGACCAAGATTATTCAAATCGTCGATGAAGCTGGCTGCCTCAGTCAAGACTTTATTGATCTGTATTCCATAATGCTTCTACCAGGATTTATTTCAACCGCCTCAGGAAATTGCTAAGACCATCGATAACGGCATTAAATTGCTGAAAACCGCCTGCACGGAATTCCCTTCGAATGGGCGCTGAATATACGGATGGGAAATTTTTAGAAATAAATCCCTATGAAGGTGGCAGTGCTAACTGCTCCTCTCAATATCAACAAAGATTGGGCTCATGACTGGTGACGATGGAACTTATTGCCGCATTCAACCCATACCCCACCAAAATAAATCTGCTGGTGCCACGTAAAGCGCTCCGGATGACTTGGTAATCTCTGGTCTCATGCTGCCATAGCGCGTTTGCAAAGGGTTCCAACCAGAACCAGGCATTACGCCCTTCAGTATGAGGTCGGTTGCAAACCGTGGAGTCCAACGGTTTGGCAGCCCTCTGCATTGCATGGTACCTCTGGCTGAAAGCGGCGGGCGACAATCTATCGAAAACAGATGCTGGCATTGCGATGACCAATTTGTAATCGTCCGGTTATGCGGACGACAGCCTACCGGCGGCATACTGGTCACACGAAAACCATTTGGAGTATGGCTATGCGCACTCGGGTCATCCTTGCCAGTCTTGCCTTGATTGCACTCACTGCGTGCACCACGGCTCCCAATGTCGCCGAGATTCCGGCGAACCTCGCCACTGCTTCAAGCGCAGCAGATCATCTGAAAATTGCCGACTATTTTGCTCAAAAGGCAGCCAGTTACGATGCCGAAGCGAGCTGGCACAGTCGTATGGCCGCTTCCTATGCCGGTCGTCCCAAAGGAGATCTATCTGCAATGATTTCCCACTGTCGCGCGCTTCAAGAGCAGTTCGCCAATGCCGCCAAGGAGGTTCGCGCTCTGGAGCAAGCGCACCGGCAACTCGCGAACACCGCCGGCAAATAGCCGAGGTTGCCACTGATAAAAAAGCGGGCCTGTAGAAGCCTGCTACGGACGGAGAGAGTCCGATTTTTTTACTCAGGGAGTTCCCCATGCATAAGTATGTTTTTAGCGCTTGCCTTCTGGCAACCACCTTACCTGCCGTCGCCCAATCCGGAGAAGTTGCGCCAACCCCGGAACACTCGCTTACCGGAAACGTCGGGGTGGTGAGCCAGTATGTGTTTCGTGGACTTTCCCAGACCGACGGCAAACCGGCGGTTCAGGGCGGATTCGATTATGCCCACGTCTCCGGATTTTATCTGGGGACGTGGCTATCGAACATTTCCTGGTTTACTGATCAAAATGCCGGCGTCAAGAATGCTCCGGTATCCCTCGCCTCGCCAGGGAGTGTTGGTGCACCGTATACGACGGGTGCCAGCAATTCGGCCAGTCTGGAATGGGATTTCTACGGTGGCTACAAGAATAGCTTTGGTGACGGCTGGACCTACGATGTCGGTCTGATTCGCTACTACTATCCGGGTCGGTTCGACAATCTGGGCGCCTATCGCAAGCCCGATACGACTGAAGTCTATGGCGCCATCGGCTACAAATGGCTGACTCTGAAGTATTCGAAGGCGATCAGCACCTACACCTTTGGTGTTAACGAATCGCGGGGGGCCAGTTACCTTGACCTCAGTGCTCAGATTCCCGTGGGAGAAACGGGCTACAACATCCTCGCGCATGTCGGTCGGCAGAACTATCCCGGTAAATCGAATGTGGGGTATTGGGGCGCATCTGGCGGCGATAACAACTTCTTCGATTACACCGACTACAAGCTCGGGCTGGCGAAGGAATACCAAGGCTTCAATTTCGGGCTGACATGGACCTACGCGGATACGAAACATACCGCACCGGATGGTAATACGACGGCGTACATGAATGCTTTCGGCAGAAACATTGGGCGTGATCGCGTGGTCGCATCGGTCAGCAAGTCATTTTAGATTGTTTGACTGAGGAACCGACTAATATCCTTGGTTCGGGAAATTCAAACAAAAGCAAGTAACCAGGGGAGGTCTTTGGTCGAGGCCCGTGCAACTTCGGCCTGACTCCCCTGCGGTCCGCCCTCTCTCCTGCGTGACTGTTGTGAATGGCCTTGTTGCAAGGCAAGGCCTTCTTTTATCTTGAGCAACACGCTTCCTATGAGGCTCAAGCATCCTGACCCGGGGACGACATAACTGTAATCAGCAAGCCACCTGGCTGTCAGTTAACGCGGCGTAGTATCAATGAACCTAACCAAACGTTTCTTTCACTGACGTTAATCCACCTATATCAGACATGTATTTCATCGCCTGGATGGGTACTTTTCAGAAAGGGAGTAAAGAATGGCGATGCAAGGATGTTCATCGAGTAGCGCCAGTTCCTCCACCGGCAGCACGAGCCCGATTGCCGGGAATCGTCCAATAGCAGAAAAGGTCCCAGCGGCGCCGCCCGAAGCAGAGATTCCCAAAGTCGCCATCAATACACAGGGGCAAGCAACGGGCACCTTGATCAATACGGTTGCATAAATTGGGAGCGGCGCGATGAGATCAAGTTGTGTTGAATAAACTGATCCTGTTCGCGTTGCTTGCCATGGCACTTGGCTTGGGTGTGCCGGTTCCAGGGCATGTCTTCGGCGTCGGTCATCTCTGGCATGGGGTTGCTCCCATCTCCTTTTTGAATGCCAAGGCGTTTTTGCGCATCAGTCATCGCGCAGAAAAAACCAAAATCACTTTCATTCAGGAAGGGCTTCCATGGACCGCGTGATTTATACGGCAATGACAGGTGCTTCACATGCCCTGACGCAGCAGGCCGGCATGGCGAACAATATGGCCAATGCCACGACCAATGGCTTCAGAGCAGAAATGCACGCATTTCGTGCGGTGCCGATTGAGGGCGAGGGCCTGCCAACACGAGCTTTTGTGGTTGACGCCAGTGTGATGACGGATTTCACCCCGGGAACCCTCCAGCAAACCGGGCGATCCTTGGACCTCGCGGTACAAGGCCAAGGATTTATCGCCTTGAGTATGCCCGACGGAAGCGAAGCCTACACCCGCAATGGCAACTTGACTGTGAATACGAACGGTCTCTTGCAAACTCGAAGCGGGACTCTTGTCCAAGGAGAAAACGGGCCCATTACAATCCCACCGGACACCGAAGTTGCAATTGCCGCGGACGGAACAGTGTCTACCGTGCCTCGGTTCGGCACGCCGAATACCGTTTCCGTCATTGGTCGAATCAAATTGGTCAATCCGCCTGAACACGCGCTGGAGCGAGGTGGTGATGGGTTATTTCGCCGGTAGGCGGGAATGACTGATGATGAAAGTAATGCCAACGTGACCGTTGTTTCGGGGTTTCTTGAGGGCAGCAATGTCGACATGGCTGCAGAAATGGTTTCGATGATCTCCGTTGCTCGTCAGTTCGAGATGCAGTTGAAGGTCATATCGACGGCCGACGAGAATGATCGTGCAGCCACCAAGCTCTTATCGCTGACATGAACTGCCTGTGACGAACTGGTCGTCATGGGGAATCTGAATTCGAGCCAAAGATTCAAATGCGAGCCACAAACTTAGCTGTTGCGCACTGCCCGGACGACTTGATAAGTACCGCCAAAAAACGTGCGCTTGCACCAGGTGAATGCCTTCGGGCAACTGGCGTAATCCTGAATTTCATGTTGCCACAGCGCATCCGCAAAGGGTTCAAGCCATGCATTCACCCCCTTCAATATCCAGCGTACCGGCTGCCACCAAGCGGGACGGTGATAGTCTATAAATAGAGCCTTGCCACCTGGCGGTACGCACTCCAGCAGGTGGTCGACGATCTGATATTTTTTTTCTTCAGGCACTTCGTGCAGCAGGAAGAAGCTGCAGATCAGGTCGTAGTCCGCGCCTGAATCATAAGTGGCCGCATTCGCACGAATCACTCTGGCCCAAGGGAAGGCGGCAAGCTTGTTGCAGCCGTGTTCGATCTGGATGGGGGTGATATCGGTCAGGTGAAACCTGCCCAGCGGCCCGACGCGAGCCGCAACGCGCTGGACAAGGTCGCCATAGACATGCGCTACCTGCCACACTTTCATACCGGGCTGGATCTCGTCGAGGTAAATGCGCATCAACCGGGCGTCATTGCCGAAAAGTAAAACGCGGACGACCATGTTCTGATCGAGCCAAGCCACCCATTTAGGGTTGACATAGGCCCAGTCGTAAATATCGACCAGATACTCGGGCACGCCGTCATACCAGCGATTTGGAGCTCTCTCCTTGAATTGGAGTGCCTGCGGAAAAGTGGAACGTTGCTCGGTCCTGAGCAATTCCAGCAGCGTATTGACCTTTACCTTGATGTCCATGGCCGTTCCCCAATCGATGCGTAGAAAGCAGCCCACCGCAAGGCTCCGATGCTTCCACTGATGCGATGACCTGCTGGATTGAGTATGCGACTGAGGAACTGACACCGCCATAACTGCGAGATTACAAATTTAACATCCGTGATCAGTATAGCCTTGGGGGGGATTTTCCATCCGTTCTCTCATTTTGCATATCTTGCGATATAGAGACAGGTTTGTAATCTCCTGGCCATCTTACGGTCAGCTACTGCGATGCAGTATAAAAAATAGAAGTGGTGGGTTTTCTTGTTGTTTTCCACTGCTGGCAGCCGTTTTGTCCTTCGCTGAATTGATCCTCATTATTTAGGAGCGAATGATGCCCATCCAAGCTATTTCTTCCGGCAGTACCAATACAATTGCCGGCAACGTTCGCGCTGTCGCCGAGAAACAGCAGTTGGCCGAGGCAAAACAGCTAGAGCGCCAACAAGCACAGAATGCTGAACTTGAACGACGCAAGGACGAATCACCGAAAGTGGTTGTCAATTTCCAGGGACAACCGACAGGAACGTTGATCAATATCATCGCCTGAATTGATAGCCAATTGGCGAAACTGATATTGGAAGCAACGTGTGAGCATGCTAACCCTTACCCAGGGAGAATCACCATGCGTATTAGATACTTTTTCAGTAGTCTTGCCCTGATCGGCCTTGCTGCATGCACCTCGGTCCCTCCCGTCGGTGACATTCCGGCGAGCATCGTAAATGCCACTAGCGCGTCGGATCATCAGCGAATTGCCGACTTCTTTACCGAGAAAGCGGCAAAGTACGATGCTGAAGCAGCTTGGCATGCAAAGGCTGCCAACGTTTACTATGCCAGTCGCCCCAAAGGTGATCCGATTGCAATGCGGGCGCACTGTCTCTCACTTCAGGAACAGTTCACCAATGCGGCCAAGGAGGCCAGAGCGTTGGCCGATGCCCACCGTCAGTTAGCTGCTGGCGCGAAGTGATAGGAGCTATTGAATTTCCGTACCAAGCTAACTGCCATCTCCCTAAGGGATTAGCTTCCCTCCGGTTACAGGCCTCCCATCGAGGTTCCGCGAAAGCCCAGTAGGCCTACTGGGCTTTTTTCTTCTGCGTAATCAATTTAGAGCCCCGACTGAATGGTTTGCTGTCAATTTCCTTGCGGTGCGTTTACGTATTCGTAATTTTTCTGACACCCATTGGACAGGATGTGGCGCGCAACATTAACCCCATGTTCACTGGGGTCTGCAAGCCACATCCAAATGGAATATGGAGTGGCGGCGCCGAAATCCTGCAATGTGAGCTGGTCACAAACTGACTTTATGAGGGGGAATCACATGTCGCATGTAAAACAGAAGATGTGGTGCAGGTCGATGTTGATCTGGCTTGGCATTCTGGCTGGGGTAGGTCTTACTTCTTCAACCGCTCAAGCGGTTCCCAGCATGGCCCGGCAAACCGGCTATGAATGCGGGAAATGCCATACGGTATTTCCGGAACTTACCCCGTTTGGACGGCAGTTCAAGCTGGGTGCCTTTGCCATGAGTTCCGACAAGTGGGATGCCAAGCCATTGCTGGAACGCATCCCGGTGTCTGCGGCCTTGCTGGCCTCCCAGACCAATACCAGCAATACCGATGCAGGCGGTACGACTTCGGCGGATTTCCCCAAGGATGGAAAAGTGGTTGCCCAGACGGCGGCTCTCTACTATGGCGGCAAAATCACGGACAACTCTGGCGCGCTGATCCAGTACAACTACGATGGCCTTGAGAAGCGCTGGGGCATGGAGATGTTTGATGCCCGCTACGGCAACAGCCTGACGCTGGCCGGGGAGGAACTGGCCTACGGCGTAACGCTGAACAATAGCCCGACCGTATCCGACATCTATAACAGCACGCCCGCCTGGGGATTTCCCCATATCGGTACGGCTGCCTTGCAGATGCCTGCTGCCTCACTGGTCGACATGACGCTGGCCAGCAAGGTCGGCGGCGTTGGCTTGTACGGTATGTGGAACAACCTGATTTACGTCGAGGTTGCCAATTATCGTTCCGCCAAGAGTGGAGCCTTCCGCTTCATGAGTTGGGGGCAGCCCTGGGGAACGGAGGAGTTGGCCGGCAGTGTCATCAATGGCAATGCACCCTATTGGCGGGTCGCGCTTCAACAGGATTGGGGAGCACATAACCTCGCTATCGGGACTTATGGTCTGAATGCCAGGGTATGGCAGGACACGAACGACAAATCCTTGGGGAGCAATCGTTTCCGGGATATCGCATTCGACCTGAATTATCAGTTTATTCAGGGCAACCATTCCGCCTCGGCACGTGCCAACTGGATCAACGAGAAGCAGACATGGGATAACGGCCTGGTCGGCTCAGCAGTTTCGAATGCTTCGACCACCCTGAAAACCTTCCGAACCGACTTCCACTACTACTTCCAACGCCAATGGGGCGGTGGATTGCAGTATTTCAGAACCACTGGCACCTCGGATGATTTGCGGTACAACACCGGCGACGCATTGATGGGAAGTGCCAGCGGTAGTCCCAACACCAAGGGCTGGATCGCGGAACTGAATTACCTGCCGTGGCAGAACGTGAAGTTTGCGCTGCGCTACACCAAATACAACCAGTTCAATGGCGCCTCGGACAATTACAACGGACTGGGACGTAATGCCGGGGACAACAACAACGTTTTCCTGATGGGCTGGGTGTTGTTCTAAAGGACATTGGATTCGGCCCGGTGGGCCGAATCCCTTAAACCGATGATTTGCTCGATTCAATCAATTCTGGAGATTGAATCGCCCCGGGAATTGAGGAGGCTCCATTACCTGAGAGAATGGAGCCATGATGAGCAAATCAAACAGATATTCCCCTGAAGTCAGAGAACGTGCGGTGAGGCTGGTACAAGAAGCCCGCAAAGAACATCCGTCGCAATGGGCAGCCATTGAATCGATAGCCCCGAAGATTGGTTGCGCAGCCCAGACGTTGCATGACTGGGTCAAGCGACATGAAGTGGATACGGGCCGGCGCGATGGGATAACCACCGATGAGCGTGAGCGTATGAAAGCCTTGGAGCGGGAGAACAAGGAGCTCCGTCAGGCCAACGAAATTCTGCGGCTAGCCAGTGCGTTTTTCGCGCAGGCGGAGCTCGACCGCCTCAAGAAGAAGTGAGGACATTTATTGACCGGCACCGGGAGACATATGGGGTCGAGCCGCTCTGCAAGCTATTGCAGGTTGCCCCGTCTGGCTATTGGCGTCACGCTGCCCGGCAACGCAATCCTTCCCTGCGGAGCGCCAGGGCGCAACGGGATGAATTGCTGATTCCTCAGATTCAACGGGTTTGGCAGGCCAATTTCCAAGTCTATGGTGTCCGCAAGGTTTGGCGGCAATTGCTCCGTGAGGGAACGCCCGTGGCGCGTTGCACGGTCGAACGGCTGATGAAGCATCTTGGCCTGGAAGGCGTCAGGCGCGGCAAGATCATGCAAACGACCTTCAGCGACACCCGTACGCCTTGCCCGCTGGATCGGGTGAATCGCCAGTTCAAGGCCGAGCGCCCGAACCAACTGTGGGTCTCTGATTTTACGTATGTCTCTACTTGGCAGGGATTTGTCTATGTCGCCTTTGTGATTGATGTCTTCGCTCGTCGTATCGTCGGCTGGCGTGTCAGCAGGTCAATGCGTACCGATTTTGTCCTCGATGCGCTTGAGCAGGCGCTGTATGACCGACAGCCCAAGCGTGACGGGGCACTGATTCATCACTCAGACAGGGGAAGCCAGTACGTTTCCATCCGCTACACCGAGCGGCTGGCCGAAGCAGGCATCGAGCCCTCTGTCGGCAGCAAAGGCGACTCTTACGATAATGCCCTGGCTGAAACCATCAACGGCCTCTACAAAGCCGAATTGGTTTATCACCGGGGCCCCTGGAAAACCATCGAGTCCCTGGAGCTGGCCACCCTGACTTGGGTGACTTGGTTCAATCACACTCGACTCCTCGAGCCCATCGGAAACATCCCGCCCGCCGAGGCGGAGGAACGGTACTATTCACAATCCCTTGTGCAGGCAACGACCGCCTGCACTTAAACCTCGGAGCCTCTACGAAACCCGGGGCGATTCACTTACTCAATAAGGAGATTTCCATGACCATGGATGCGATTAGCCGTAATTCCCCCATTACGTCAGGCACCGTACCCCAGAATCAGGACGCCTACAACGTCAAACGGGCCGAGATTCAGGCCCGTCAAGCAGAGGAACTATCACGGCAGCGTCAGATTGAGCAGGCCATTCCACAACCGGCAATCAACGCCCAAGGGCAGTTGACTGGTACGTTGATCAATATCAACGCTTGAAGTGTTTCAGGTGTCTTCCGAAATAAGCACTATGACGCAGGATAGCGTTGGAACTATGGAAGACATTCGTTATTACGAGGTTCCTTTTGCATGCTTCGACGTTATTGCAGTATGGGATGAAAATCAATGCATCTGGCAGGCTACAGACAATGGCTTGGCCGTCGCTTCCTGGCTCACTGCCTATGATCAGTGGCCATCCAACTGGAATTCGATAATTCGAGATTGTGGTGTCCATTGTTGCCAAGAGGAGTTTCATGCATTTGGAAAACGGGCAGATGAGGTAGCGAGGAGATTGATGATTACCCTGCTATATCTCAACCAAGTTCGAACCCTAAACCAAGCAGCAGTTTTCCATGAATCAGGAGTTTGATATGTCCCTATCCCTTGAAAACTTGAAAAATCAAGCTGGCTCACAGCTGGATCTCACCCTTCGCATTGTTCAGGCGAACGGGGAGTACGCTGAAAAAGCCGTGGCTGCGCATTTCGCGATGTTGCAGGCGCTACTGCAAAAGGATCAGGCCCCGGAGAGCTACAGTAGTGAAGGTGCTTGGAACGCTCTGAGCGAGAAAGGAAGTGTTCTGACTGATTATTGCAAGTCCTGTCTACAAGATGGCCTGAATTACCAGAAACAAGTGCTAGCAGCCTTGTCTCGAAAATGAATCGACCGCTTTGGTGCTCATGACTTCCTTGGCTCCCTGTCCAGCAATACTTCCTGACAAATATGTAATCAACAAGTCACTTTGTTGACAGTCAAAAAGGTAGAAACTGCACTTGTCCATGCGATTCGGACTGTTGATTTCCTCAAACCCTAGGAGCCCCGATCATGAAAATCTCTTCCCTTATTGCCGCCGTTCTGTTCGCCAGCGCCGCCACAACGGGTATCGTCTATGCCGATGAGAAGGCAGCCGCCCCGAAAGCTGCCGAAGCTCAGGCTGACAAGGCTGCTGTCAAACCGCATTCCCACGTCCAGGAGAAGACCGGTATGGCGCAAAGTATGCCGGATGCCAAGGCTGAAAAATCCAAGGCCGGCAAGGATCAGGGCAAGCACTACCATCCGCGGGATGGGAAGTAACTGTTCAGCAAAGGCCCCGATATCGGGGCCTCATCATTTCAGCCATGGATATTCGCAAACCAGCAGAACACGGTGATCGGTGTGTTTGTCGCGCACTGGCGCTGGCGGTTGGTAGCGACCCCAAGCTGCTGAGCTACAACTACTGCCGGGAGGTGCTCCAGAAACGTTGGCTTGTCGAATGCAATCATGGTTGTCTGGCCGCACCGGTCATGCCGGATAGCGAACTGAAATGGCACGACCTCGGTGAGATCGACCCGGTGAGAGCCATTCTGATCATGAACGAATAGTCATCGTCATGGCAGGTGCTTCGTCAGTTCCTCCTGTCGGCAACAGTTCACCTCCTCCGGTTCAAGGTGGTCACGAAGGGCACGGTGCTTCGCCTGCCAATGCCAACAATGGTACGTTTTCTGAAGCACTGAATCAGGCGATGGCCCAACAGGCGAATAATCCGGTGGCCGGCCATGGCGCCCATGGCGGACAAGGAGGGAGTGGATCAGGTCAGGGGGGAGGACATGGTGGCGGGCACGCTTCCGGAATGGCGCCCACTACGGCAACAGCCCACCCAAATCACTTTTCCATTGGACAGGGCGGGCATGCGGGTCACGACTTCCAGCAGAAAATGCTAGGGGTTCGGATCTATCGGCAGCAACTTATAGCCTCGAACATCGCCAATGCTGATACGCCTGGTTATAAGGCTGTCGATATTGACATTGAAGAGGCCGCCCAAATCGTCAAGGGGGCATCGGCATCGCTACCGCTGGCGACCACTGCCGCCGGCCATCAGTCAGGAAGTGCGCAGACACCGCCGTTTCCGCTGAAGTACCATGTGCCGTACCAAGCCGCTGCTGACGGCAATACGGTCGAAATGGACGTTGAGCGACAGAAGATGGCTGAAAACTCGCTGATGCACCAGTTTTCCCTAGATCGTGTCAGCGGCCACTTCAAGCACTTCATGGAGCTGTTGCAGAACCTCAAATGAATCGCTTTTCACTGCCTGACACGCCTCGCCGGTTACGTCTTGCTTTGGCCCTGCGGCTCGGCATTGGCGCCGCAGTAGTCGGGATACTGGCCGGTGGTGTGGCCTACTGGTTGGCATCCTACGAAGCCGAGTTACGCGTCAAGGAGCTGGCGATTGCCGGCGTACGTCACTTCGAGTCGCCGGCGATGCAATTGGCCGAAGGGCAGGATGCGAGCGACCATCAAGAGCTTGCCCGACTCCTGCGTGAGGAACTTGTGGGCATGCGTGTTTTTGGAGTCGATGGGCGTGTGCTCTTCGAGACATTAGGGGGACTCCCTGAGGCAGCACTCGCCCCGTTCAGTGGCATCGTACCTACTTGGCCGAAACAGGGTGAAAATCACACACGGAGTGTTCGTGTTGGGGCTGACGAGTTGATTCAGGTCTTGCTCCCCATGACTACCGAAAATGGCCACCTGATAGGCTATGTCGAAGGGATCAGTCGAATATCTGAAAAGGAAATCGAGGCCAGGCGGCGATCAATCCGGCATGTGGCACTGGCAGCAAGTTTGTCGGTGCCAACAGCGGCATTGTTGTTGTACCCCCTTATGCTGGCCATGCTACGGCGTTCCAATTTTCTGTCGCGGCAACTGCTCGATGCCAACCTGTCGCTGATTCGTTCGTTGGGGAATGCAATTGCCAAGCGTGACGCCGACACCGATGCGCACAATTATCGGGTCACCTTGTTCTCGGTGGCCGTTGCCGAGGCCTTGAAGGTTCCAACAGAAACGATTTCCAGTCTGGTGTTGGGTGCTTTTTTACATGATGTGGGCAAGATCGGGATTCCCGATAGAATCCTGCTCAAGCCCGGCAGATTAGATCGGGATGAGTTCAAGGTCATGCAGACCCATGCTGTGCTTGGCGTGGAGATCGTTGCTGGCAATCCCTGGCTGACCGGTGCCGAACAAACGATCCGTCACCACCATGAGCGTTTTGATGGCAGCGGCTACCCGGATGGATTATCCGGAACCGGTATTCCTTTAGCTGCCCGGATTTTTGCGGTGGTCGACGTATTCGATGCGCTGACCTCGGTGCGCCCTTACAAGGAGGCAATATCACTGGAGGAAACGTTGTCCGTCATGGAGCAGGAAAGTGGCACTCATTTTGACCCGGAAGTATTCGCAACATTCTTCGAGCTTGCGCCAGGCCTGTATGCCAAGAGCCGTACTTGGGAAAGTAATCAGTGGGCGGCCGAGTTGAACTCGGTCGTCAAGCGGTACTTCAAAACAGAAACGGCTCCCGAAGGAGCCGCCTGATCAAAGGGATTGAACCGCTTTAACCGCCTTGATGGTTTTGGTGCAGAAGCCTGTCAAGACGCATTACTTCATCGCCATGCATCATGATCTTCTGACCATCCTTGGTTTCCATCACCGTGTCTTTCTTCATCCGAGTAGCGCGGCCATATTTGTGGTTCATCGCGCTTTTCCGGGAAAGGCAGCCTTGATCTTCAGAAAGAAATAGGCTGAGTCACGGAAGCCATAGGCCATGCGCTTGATGACCTTGATACGGTTGTTGGCGCCCTCGAGTATGCTGGAGTTCATGGGGTAGATGGCCGAAGCGAGGATGCCCCGCAGATATTTGCGCAGCCGGCGGGCGAACAGGATAACGGCTGGCAGCCTGCTCTCGATGGCCATCCGATACCAACTTCGCCATTGTCGGAAGCCGTCCCGAACGCTGGGTGCAAACCAGATTTCCTTGAGCCCCGCCTTGAGCAGATAAACCAAGGCCAGTGGAGCATTGGCGGCGAGCAGTTCATCAAGCCTCACCGATTGCTCGCCACTGAGGTTGCCGCGGTTGCGCAACAGTAGCCAGCGACTGCGCTTGACCACCTGACGGGCTGCGGGGGACGCTTTGAGCGCATTGGCCTGATCAACGCGCACCCGATCCACGACCTCACGCCCGAAGCGGGCCACGACATGGAACAGGTCATAGACCACTTCCGCCTGGGGGCAGTGCTTGCCAACCTCCAGGTCAAAGGCGGTATTCATATCCATGGCCACCGCTTCGATGCGTCGGCATCCTTCCTCGCCCAACAATTCGAAGAAGGGACGAATCGCTGCCCGGCTGTTACCTTCACCAACCCAGAGGACGCGCATGGTCTGGGCATCCATCACGACGGTCGCATAGCGATGCCCCTTGTGCAGCGCAAACTCGTCCATGACCTGTTGACGCTCGTTGAAAACTGACCAGAAAAGCGGGGTTGTGCGCGCTGAAAATTGACCAGGGTGATTAACTCACCTGCTCATTTTTTGAGCAGGGTTTTTGGAGATGATCACCATGAAGGATCTGGGCAGGATTCGGCGGTTGTTTTACCGGGACGGCATGTCGCTGTCCGAGATTTCGCGGAAGACGGGGTATAGCCGGAATACCGTGAAGCGATGGTTGCGGACACCGGAAGGGACGGAGCCGAAGTATGAGCGGCAAAACCCGAACATCAAGATAGCGCCGTATGCGGCGCGCCTCATCAAAGCCCTGGAAACGGATGCCCGTCGGCCGAAACGGGATCGGCGGACAGCGCTGAAACTCTTTGGTGAATTGCAGGCTGCGGGATTTACCGGCACCTACTGTCGGGTCACCGAATTCATCCGGCGCTGGCGGGCCGATGGGGGTGCGGCGGTCAGCAAGGCCTTTGTACCGCTCCATTTCGAGCTGGGCGAAGCCTTTCAGTTTGACTGGAGCGAAGAGCATCTGGTCATTGGCGGGGTGTGGCGGAAGATACTCGCTTCGCACCTGAAGCTTTGTGCCAGTCGGGCGTTCGTCGTTCAGGCCTACCCGACGCAGGGTCACGAGATGCTGTTCGATGCGCACACGCGTTCGTTTGCTGCGTTGGGCGGCATTCCTCGGCGCGGCATCTACGACAACATGAAGACGGCGGTCGACAAGGTGCAGAAGGGCAAATCCCGCATCGTTAATGCGCGCTTCTCTGCGATGGCGTCCCACTACCTGTTCGATCCGGACTTCTGCAATGTCGCCAGCGGCTGGGAGAAAGGCGTTGTCGAGAAGAATGTCCAGGATAGCCGGCATCGGCTCTGGCAGGATGCCAGCAAGGAGCGGTTCGGTTCGTTCGCTGATCTGAATGTCTGGCTGCTCGAACGCTGTCGCAGCCTGTGGCAGGAATTGCGTCATCCCGAGTATGCCGATCTGACGGTGGCAGAGATGCTCGAACACGAGCAACCGAGTCTGATGCCGATGGTGGCGCCGTTCGATGGCTACGTCGAAACCCTGGGCAAGGTCTCCAGTACCTGTCTGGTGACACTGGATCGTAATCGCTACTCCGTGCCGTGCGAGTTGGTGGGGCAGGCGGTCAGCCTGCGGTTTTATCCGGAACGGATCGAGATTGTGGCGCACGATATGCGTGTTGCCAGGCATCCCCGTAGCTTCAGTCGCCAGCAAACCCTCTACGACTGGCAGCACTACATTCCGCTGATCGAACGCAAGCCGGGGGCCTTGCGAAATGGCGCGCCGTTTGCCGACATGCCGGAGCCCTTGCAACGATTGCGCGGTTTGCTTCTGCGCCGGGAAGGCGGCGATCGGGTGATGGCCAAGGTGCTGTCGGCGATTGCACAGTTCGGTCTGGAGGCCGTTCTGGTCGCGGTTGATCTGGTGCTGGAATCGGGTTTGCCCAGTGCGGAGCACATCGAGAACATGCTCAACCGGCTCAAATCCGGCCCCTTGCCGCCACCGGTGGAAACTGTGCTCACTGTCAGCGAAGTGCCGGTTGCCGATACTGGACGGTACGACCGGCTGCGTACGGAGGTGACTGATCATGCGTGAGCTGCTGAGCGAGTTTAAGGAACTTCGTTTGCATGGCATGGCAGGCGCCTGGGAGGAACTGTCGGCCAATGGCGGAATGGGGATTGAATCATCACGCTGGCTGATCGAGCATCTGCTTCAAGCCGAGCACACCGACCGGGTGATGCGTTCGATTGGCTATCAGATGCATGCCGCCCGCTTCCCGGTGCATCGGGATCTAGCTGGCTTCGACTTTGAGCAATCCAAGGTCGATCAGAAGCTGATCCGGCAACTGGCCGACCTCTCCTTTGCCGATGAGGCCCAGAACGTCGTGTTCATTGGCGGCACGGGCACCGGCAAGACACACCTCGCTACGGCGCTGGGCGTTTCGGGCATTGCGCATCACAGCAAACGCGTGCGCTTCTTCTCGACGGTCGACCTGGTCAATGCCCTGGAATTGGAGAAGGCTGCTGGCAAAGCCGGGCGGATTGCCTTGGGGCTGCTGCGCATGGACCTAGTCATTCTCGATGAGTTGGGCTACCTGCCATTCAGCCAGGCCGGCGGTGCCTTGCTGTTTCACCTACTGTCGAAACTCTACGAGCACACCAGCGTGATGATCACGACCAATCTGACCTTCGCCGAATGGCCGAGCGTGTTCGGCGACGCCAAGATGACCACGGCGCTGCTCGACCGGCTGACACATCACTGCCAAATCGTGGAGACCGGCAACGAGTCGTTCCGTTTCCGACACAGTACGGCCACCGCCAAGTCGAGGATCAAGGCACGAGAACAGAGCAAGCGGGGCGCTCCCCCCGAGGAAGGCGTGTTCTGATCGGGGCCGCGTTGGGAAATCCGTTCCGGACTTCGTCCTCCACGGCTTTCCCAACGCAATCATCGTGGCTCGAAAATCGGTTGTTCTGAGCTACACTTATCCACAAGCCAACCTATGTCAGGTGGCTATCACCCCTGGTCAAAATTCAACGCGCACAGGTGGTCAAATTTAAACGCGCGCCGACAACTGCCGATTCAGCAATCGCCTCGAACGCATGAAGCCAGGCCGTTCTCCGTGGCAGGAATGACGGACCGCCTTGAAAGTAGCTTTTAGGCTACAATCGGTCACATGATTGAACTCTTTCGCTACCAACGCGACGACGGGCGTGAGCCTTTCACGGACTGGCTGAGCGCTCTGCGCGATAAAGTTGCACAGGCTCGTATTCGCATTCGGTTGCGCCAAGTACAGGCAGGAAATTTCGGTGACTGCGAGCCGGTCGGAGAAGGGGTTATCGAGTTGCGGGTGCATGTCGGTGCTGGCTACCGTGTGTATTGTGGTCGGCATGGCAACACGATGGTGCTTTTGCTATGCGGAGGCGACAAAGGAAGTCAGGGCGCTGACATCAAACGCGCAAAGGAACTATGGGCGGAATGGAAACGGAGGCAAGGATGAGCAAAATCAAAGGCACTGTGTCGCATCACGAGTTGGAACTTGCCGAACTGCGAGCTGACCGTGAATTGGCGGTGGAATACCTGAAAGCTGCCATGGAATCGCTCGATAATCCCAATGACCGAGCCGCTGGCCTACTTGCTTTGCGCACTGTAGCAGAAGCCTACGGCGGACTCGCTGTAGTGGCCGCAGAAGCTGGCATCAGCCGAGAATCGCTCTATCGCACATTGTCGCCCAAAGGCAATCCAACGCTAAAAACGCTACTTGCCGTTTTGAAGACGGTAGGTCTTCGTCTTTCGGTTGAGCCTGAAAATCACGCGCATGCGTGACCATTTTGCTCTGGTCAGCAACCATGAGAAATCATGGTCAACTGAATAGAGATTTCGCACCTTTCGCCGTTCACATGATGCCTTGGCTCCTTATGTAGTCAGCCAACGACGTCTACAGCGGAAAACTCCATCGCCATTTTCGGACAGTCCAAGCGGGCCGCGTCGCTCCGATAAAGTTCCCGGCCGACCCTCTTTTAGGCTGGGATCTGCCCACGAAACGGGAAAAGCCGTACTCCACCAACTTTGCATGTAACACCGGAAAGCTCCAGAATGTTGCATGTAACATTGAGGATGCCGGCATGGCACACGTCAATTCAAGGGTTCAGAAGCACCGCGACGCCCTGCGCATGGCGGGATTGCGCCCGGTGCAAATATGGGTGCCAGATACGCGCCGTCCGAACTTTGCGGAGGAATGCCGTCGACAGACCCGCCTTGCCGCGCAAGCCGACAAGGCCGACGCGGATATGCAGCATTTCATGGATGAAGCCTTGGCTGACCTGGACAGCTGGACGGAATGAGGCGGGGCGATTTCGTAATCATCGCCATGCAAGGCGACTTCGGCAAGCCAATGCCCGCCTTGGTGATTCAGGCTGACCAGTTCGACGAGCACGCCACGATTGCCGTTCTGCCAGTGACGAGTACGCTTGTTGCTGCGCCCTAGTTGCGTATAACGGTTCAGCCAGACGCCGGCAGCGGCTTGCAGAAGCCTTCACAGGTCATGGTAGACAAGGCCATGACTGTGAAGCGTGACAAGGTGGGGCCAGCCTTCGGGCGCATTGATGTTGATTCACTGGTAGAGATTGAGCGGTGTTTGGCCGTGTTCCTTGGCATTGCCAAATAGAGACGTCTCGGAAACCGGGCTCATTCAAGCGCCAAAATTGGATAGTGGGATATTTCCCGCTTCTTTCCCCCCCCCTTGATTGCCTGATAATTGTAATTATCAGGCCCGCTTTTATAGTGCTAAGATAGCGCTTATGAAGTTAAATCTACAGAAATGCTCGTGGTTCTAATTTGAGCCGCGACCAGGAATCACGGAATGGCACAAAACGTTGAAGTGTTGCTGGCCAACGATGATCGACAGCATAAGTACACACGCGCTGATTTCACGGCGCTGCGCGCTTGGTTGAATAGGCTCCCAATCTCCCAAATTTCCTCACTTTATTACTGTGAGGATGATCTCGAAGATATGGGTTGTGCCACCTCGGCTGGACTTCAGAATCGCCTGGAATCCATGCGTGACTACCTTCTGAAACGAGCCATTGATCAGAATCCACATGTTGCCGAAGGGTTACGCCGCGCAAGGATGCTGCACGTCTGGTCAAAGTCGGCCTGTGACTTCCTTGTTCAGGCCGCTGATCAGGATTTCTCAACCCCTAAAAAGACTGACCCAGTATCCGTCTGGTTCCGTCCGATGATTGCAGCTCTAATCAAAGCAGAAGGTGCAAAAACCATCGGTGAGATGATTGATTTGATCCGCACTCGGGGCGATGGTTGGTATCGTCCGATTCCTCGCATAGGGGCTGGCAAGGCTACAGCCATCGTGGGCTGGCTTCGAAAGTTTGAAGGGACACTTGGCCCTGTGCGCATGGCATCAATCGCCCCAGTCGCAGCTGATAAATTCGTTGTGGTCACGCCTCAGAATCCTGTTTTAGTGCCACTAGAACGAGTAATCCTACCGCAAGCACTCGATGGTGCTACGGGGTTCAACCGCAACCCGTCGTTTGCTTTGGTGCAGGCACGCAATGACTTAGAAGCGATCGATGCTTACCTCTATAAGTTCCGAGGCAAGGAAAAAACAGAAAGAGCCTACCGTAAGGAATTAGAGCGCTTTTTACTCTGGTGCGTCACAGTGCGCGGCAAAGCTATGTCTTCAATCATGCAGGAGGATTGCGAGGCCTACAAAGACTTCTTGGTAGCCCCTCTGAAATCATGGATCGGCAAGAAGACCAAACGCCTCTCAAACGATTGGAAGCCCTTTGCCGGTAATCCTTCGCCCGCATCGCAGAAATACGCAGTTCTGACCATTCGTACCTTCTTTGAGTGGCTGGTTAATGTGCGCTACCTGGCAGGCAATCCCTGGGTCACGGTCGGAGATCCAGTTGTCGCCCAAGCGATCACGCCGCTTCAGATCGATAGGGCTCTGCCGAAACTGCTGTGGACGAAACTGGCAGGGCCGGGGGGAATTCTGGATACTCTTACCGAAGTACCTGATCTTGAATTGCAGAAGCGCTACCGAATGCGCGGAGCCGCCGCCGCAATTTCGATGTCTGCTCAGTTTCGTTTAGTGCGTGCCGCGCTACTGCTCCTGGGCGAATCCGGCCTACGTCGTGAAGAAGCGGCCTATGCGACACGTGACAAGTTAAAGCCGGTACCCGGCGTAGCAAATCTCTGGGAATTGGATGTTCTAGGCAAGCGTTCGAAGTGGCGTACCGTATTTTTACCAGGACGAGCCGTAGAAGCCATCAAAGTACATTGGAATGATCGAGGTCAGGATTTCAGTTTCGGGCTAGCTGATATGCCGTTGCTGTCACCACTCTACGTACCGGACATTGCTCCAGCAAAGAGGAAACACAAAGCTGAGGAAGGTAAACTAAATGAAAGCGGCTTTTCGCAAGATGGTCTTTATCGGGTCATCAAGACAGCTTTGCGCCGCATTGCCGACGATCAGACGCTAGATCTTGATAATTTCGAGCGTGAAAAGCTGCGCAGCTGCGGCCCTCATGCATTCAGACACACCTTCGGCACGCAGGCGGCCGCTGGTCGAGTACCTCTTGATGTTTTGCAGCGCGTACTCGGGCATGCCAGCCTCCAAACCACGACTATTTATGTGCAGGCAGAGAAGCAGCGGAGCATCGAAGAACTCGGAAAATTTTTTGGGAACTAGGTGATTGCCTGCCACAAGGAGGATGGGATTTCCCGGTTTGAGTTTGGTATCTGCTTTGCGCGCATTCCGGGCTCTTCTGTTAGAGATCTTCGGTCGCTTCCAGAGATAGCCCAAAAATTCGGACATGCATTTCTCTTCTCCCCAGCATTAGCACTACCTTCACCCCGTTTCTTGTCGAAAGTCTAAACAGGTTTTTGCTGAACCAAATCAGCTCACTTCATTTTCATTAAGATAATGTGGGTAAGCGCCGATCCATGGAGCCGCTGCTTCCATAGCAAATGGTTAGAGGTTTTGTGCAGGATCGCGCCATCCTCACCGCAAAAACTGCATAAACACCCTCACCTTTGGGTCGTAGCACTCCGCCCATAAGCTCCGACCAGGGAAAGGTGAGAACATTTGTGCCGGATCGCCCCGTCCTCTCCGCAAAAACTGCACAAAAACCCTCACCTTTGGGTCGTAGCACTCCGCCCATAAGCCTCGACTAGGGAAAGGTGAGAACATTTGTACAGGATCGCCCCGTCCTCTCCTGAACAGCTGCACAAACACCCTCACCTTTGACCTAGCCCCTACGTTAAGTTGTTGGTTTACTCCACCCCAAAGCGCGAGGGGCGCCACGCAATCCGCTCCGGTTCGCTGGCGAACCTTAGCGCAGAGCGCCCGGATTGGCTGGCGGGGGATAGCGCCCGGCTTGCAGAGCCGGTTAGTCATCAGGTCGAGTTTGTTGCTGGATGTACTGTTTGATGATTTCCAGCGGTGCGCCGCCGCAGCTCAAGATAATTGGAGTTAGCGCAGGAGAGCAGAGTGGCTGCTTTGAGCTTCAAAGTTTGAAGCCCGCCGAAGAAATCCTGCTCAACGCGGGGTGTCTGGCACATCACAGGGGTTGCGCCAGCTCCGGATCGTCGAGAGCTTCAAACTTTGAAGGTCGGGTGTGCCTGTGGAACTTGTGCACGTTACTCATGGCTGCTTCAAAGTTTGAAGCTCGTTGCCACGCGATGGTGTGTAACGAAGAACTTGCAGGCTCGGAACATGTCGCAGTAGGTGGCAGGTACAACCGAGCAGCCGGGTAGAAACGTTCGAGTCAAATCCGGCTTGAACAAATCCATCCTCGATCAAGGCTGGTTCGAGTTTCGCCGGCAACTGGATTACAAGCTGGCATGGCGAGGTGGCTGGCTGGTCGCCGTGCCGCCGCATAACACCAGTCGCACCTGTCCGTGCTGTGGCCATGTGTCGGCGCAAAAACGGCAGACGCAAGCACGATTCCAGTGCGTGGCATGCGGTTTCGAGGAAAACGCCGATCTGGTCGGTGCGATCAATGTTTTAAGGGCGGGAGACGCCCGGTTCGCCTGTGGAGTGAGCGGTGCAGTAATGACGCCAGCAGCAGGAACCCACCGAAGCGACTCAGGGGCGGCTCTATGCCGCTCCTGAGCGCCGTAGGAAACTCCGGCCTTCAGGCCGGGGAGGACGTCAAATCCATCCTGACGAGAGCGTTCGGAGCGCTTATCGGGCGCTACTAACCCATCTATGACCTGAGCCATACCGCGACTCCTCGGGTGGGTTAGATTTCTCTGGAATCCCGGTGTCAATTTTTGACGTAATCCAATACACGTTAGGTTACATAGCGGAAAAACTCACATAAAGGCATCTATCAAGCTTAATGTGAGCTTATTTGGGAGAGTGGGAAATTTAACTTGTAAATCTTCCCTCATCCCGCACAACAAAAAATGGGACTTCGGATTCTTCGGTGGACGGAGCCTGCTTTAGCCCTTGGTTGGCCAAGTGTCGATTTCAGCCAGCAAGGTGGACAGATCGGTTGCGAGATTGACCCAGTGCGCGACAATCCCTGCCGTTCAGGGCGGGGAAGGATAGCGCGGGCGGCGCAGGCGTCCATGTTTTTGGGGGTCTTGAACGGCGAGGTCGATACGGTAAGGTAGTGGCATGAAACGCCTGAGCGCCTATCAATTCGAACTCAAGCCCAACGGCGAACAGCAGCGCCTGATGCGCCGATTCGCCGGATCGTGCCGGTTCGTCTATAACAAGGCGTTGGCCCTGCATGTTGACGCTCGTTGAAAACTGACCAGAAAAGCGGGGTTGTGCGCGCTGAAAATTGACCAGGGTGATTAACTCACCTGCTCATTTTTTGAGCAGGGTTTTTGGAGATGATCACCATGAAGGATCTGGGCAGGATTCGGCGGTTGTTTTACCGGGACGGCATGTCGCTGTCCGAGATTTCGCGGAAGACGGGGTATAGCCGGAATACCGTGAAGCGATGGTTGCGGACACCGGAAGGGACGGAGCCGAAGTATGAGCGGCAAAACCCGAACATCAAGATAGCGCCGTATGCGGCGCGCCTCATCAAAGCCCTGGAAACGGATGCCCGTCGGCCGAAACGGGATCGGCGGACAGCGCTGAAACTCTTTGGTGAATTGCAGGCTGCGGGATTTACCGGCACCTACTGTCGGGTCACCGAATTCATCCGGCGCTGGCGGGCCGATGGGGGTGCGGCGGTCAGCAAGGCCTTTGTACCGCTCCATTTCGAGCTGGGCGAAGCCTTTCAGTTTGACTGGAGCGAAGAGCATCTGGTCATTGGCGGGGTGTGGCGGAAGATACTCGCTTCGCACCTGAAGCTTTGTGCCAGTCGGGCGTTCGTCGTTCAGGCCTACCCGACGCAGGGTCACGAGATGCTGTTCGATGCGCACACGCGTTCGTTTGCTGCGTTGGGCGGCATTCCTCGGCGCGGCATCTACGACAACATGAAGACGGCGGTCGACAAGGTGCAGAAGGGCAAATCCCGCATCGTTAATGCGCGCTTCTCTGCGATGGCGTCCCACTACCTGTTCGATCCGGACTTCTGCAATGTCGCCAGCGGCTGGGAGAAAGGCGTTGTCGAGAAGAATGTCCAGGATAGCCGGCATCGGCTCTGGCAGGATGCCAGCAAGGAGCGGTTCGGTTCGTTCGCTGATCTGAATGTCTGGCTGCTCGAACGCTGTCGCAGCCTGTGGCAGGAATTGCGTCATCCCGAGTATGCCGATCTGACGGTGGCAGAGATGCTCGAACACGAGCAACCGAGTCTGATGCCGATGGTGGCGCCGTTCGATGGCTACGTCGAAACCCTGGGCAAGGTCTCCAGTACCTGTCTGGTGACACTGGATCGTAATCGCTACTCCGTGCCGTGCGAGTTGGTGGGGCAGGCGGTCAGCCTGCGGTTTTATCCGGAACGGATCGAGATTGTGGCGCACGATATGCGTGTTGCCAGGCATCCCCGTAGCTTCAGTCGCCAGCAAACCCTCTACGACTGGCAGCACTACATTCCGCTGATCGAACGCAAGCCGGGGGCCTTGCGAAATGGCGCGCCGTTTGCCGACATGCCGGAGCCCTTGCAACGATTGCGCGGTTTGCTTCTGCGCCGGGAAGGCGGCGATCGGGTGATGGCCAAGGTGCTGTCGGCGATTGCACAGTTCGGTCTGGAGGCCGTTCTGGTCGCGGTTGATCTGGTGCTGGAATCGGGTTTGCCCAGTGCGGAGCACATCGAGAACATGCTCAACCGGCTCAAATCCGGCCCCTTGCCGCCACCGGTGGAAACTGTGCTCACTGTCAGCGAAGTGCCGGTTGCCGATACTGGACGGTACGACCGGCTGCGTACGGAGGTGACTGATCATGCGTGAGCTGCTGAGCGAGTTTAAGGAACTTCGTTTGCATGGCATGGCAGGCGCCTGGGAGGAACTGTCGGCCAATGGCGGAATGGGGATTGAATCATCACGCTGGCTGATCGAGCATCTGCTTCAAGCCGAGCACACCGACCGGGTGATGCGTTCGATTGGCTATCAGATGCATGCCGCCCGCTTCCCGGTGCATCGGGATCTAGCTGGCTTCGACTTTGAGCAATCCAAGGTCGATCAGAAGCTGATCCGGCAACTGGCCGACCTCTCCTTTGCCGATGAGGCCCAGAACGTCGTGTTCATTGGCGGCACGGGCACCGGCAAGACACACCTCGCTACGGCGCTGGGCGTTTCGGGCATTGCGCATCACAGCAAACGCGTGCGCTTCTTCTCGACGGTCGACCTGGTCAATGCCCTGGAATTGGAGAAGGCTGCTGGCAAAGCCGGGCGGATTGCCTTGGGGCTGCTGCGCATGGACCTAGTCATTCTCGATGAGTTGGGCTACCTGCCATTCAGCCAGGCCGGCGGTGCCTTGCTGTTTCACCTACTGTCGAAACTCTACGAGCACACCAGCGTGATGATCACGACCAATCTGACCTTCGCCGAATGGCCGAGCGTGTTCGGCGACGCCAAGATGACCACGGCGCTGCTCGACCGGCTGACACATCACTGCCAAATCGTGGAGACCGGCAACGAGTCGTTCCGTTTCCGACACAGTACGGCCACCGCCAAGTCGAGGATCAAGGCACGAGAACAGAGCAAGCGGGGCGCTCCCCCCGAGGAAGGCGTGTTCTGATCGGGGCCGCGTTGGGAAATCCGTTCCGGACTTCGTCCTCCACGGCTTTCCCAACGCAATCATCGTGGCTCGAAAATCGGTTGTTCTGAGCTACACTTATCCACAAGCCAACCTATGTCAGGTGGCTATCACCCCTGGTCAAAATTCAACGCGCACAGGTGGTCAAATTTAAACGCGCGCCGACACCCATCAGCTTCAACTCGGCGTGGAGCTTCAAGGCGGTGCGCCGATCTCGCACGGGGCGACGCGCATCCGTTTCCAACATCTTGATGAGCCGCTCGGCAAAGGGCGCAATCTTGGTCTCAACGACCTTTCGCCGATAGTTCGGCTCAAGGCCTTCCGGCGCTTTCAACCACTTCCGGATCGTCTTCCGCGTGAGCCCAGTTCGACGCTCGATCTCCGACAGGTTTAACCCGTCCCGATAATGCAGTCTTCTTACTTTTCCCAGCAAATTCATGGTGATCATCTCCTCGGTTTCCCCGCTCCAAAACGGAACGGCGAAGGTTAATCACCCTGGGTAATTTTCAGCGCGCAGATACCTCGAAATCCGGGTACTTTTCAGTGCGCGTCAACACCCGCACAAACGCAGTGGCTTGCGGAGGGGCTGTTCTTTCCAAAACTGCTGCCATGTTTAGCTCCTTTGCAGGGATTTCTAGCACTATATGCGATGAATCTTGTCGGTTGCAACATTGAAGCCAGCCTGTTCGTACCGCGAAATCAAGCCATCTACTGGCTGAAATATACGCGGAGCCAGACCCTTGCGGGCATAGCGCAACCGCAGGGTTTTGAGATTTTTGCCCTCAAGCTGAATAGCTCTTGAGCTTTCGTTTCAGACGAAAGCAAGGTCATCATACCGGGCGCAATCCCCGACGCTCAACCATGTCCGGAGATGTCGCAAATTGGTGAATCGCCCCGGGTTTCGTAGAGGCTCCGAGGTTTAAGTGCAGGCGGTCGTTGCCTGCACAAGGGATTGTGAATAGTACCGTTCCTCCGCCTCGGCGGGCGGGATGTTTCCGATGGGCTCGAGGAGTCGAGTGTGATTGAACCAAGTCACCCAAGTCAGGGTGGCCAGCTCCAGGGACTCGATGGTTTTCCAGGGGCCCCGGTGATAAACCAATTCGGCTTTGTAGAGGCCGTTGATGGTTTCAGCCAGGGCATTATCGTAAGAGTCGCCTTTGCTGCCGACAGAGGGCTCGATGCCTGCTTCGGCCAGCCGCTCGGTGTAGCGGATGGAAACGTACTGGCTTCCCCTGTCTGAGTGATGAATCAGTGCCCCGTCACGCTTGGGCTGTCGGTCATACAGCGCCTGCTCAAGCGCATCGAGGACAAAATCGGTACGCATTGACCTGCTGACACGCCAGCCGACGATACGACGAGCGAAGACATCAATCACAAAGGCGACATAGACAAATCCCTGCCAAGTAGAGACATACGTAAAATCAGAGACCCACAGTTGGTTCGGGCGCTCGGCCTTGAACTGGCGATTCACCCGATCCAGCGGGCAAGGCGTACGGGTGTCGCTGAAGGTCGTTTGCATGATCTTGCCGCGCCTGACGCCTTCCAGGCCAAGATGCTTCATCAGCCGTTCGACCGTGCAACGCGCCACGGGCGTTCCCTCACGGAGCAATTGCCGCCAAACCTTGCGGACACCATAGACTTGGAAATTGGCCTGCCAAACCCGTTGAATCTGAGGAATCAGCAATTCATCCCGTTGCGCCCTGGCGCTCCGCAGGGAAGGATTGCGTTGCCGGGCAGCGTGACGCCAATAGCCAGACGGGGCAACCTGCAATAGCTTGCAGAGCGGCTCGACCCCATATGTCTCCCGGTGCCGGTCAATAAATGTCCTCACTTCTTCTTGAGGCGGTCGAGCTCCGCCTGCGCGAAAAACGCACTGGCTAGCCGCAGAATTTCGTTGGCCTGACGGAGCTCCTTGTTCTCCCGCTCCAAGGCTTTCATACGCTCACGCTCATCGGTGGTTATCCCATCGCGCCGGCCCGTATCCACTTCATGTCGCTTGACCCAGTCATGCAACGTCTGGGCTGCGCAACCAATCTTCGGGGCTATCGATTCAATGGCTGCCCATTGCGACGGATGTTCTTTGCGGGCTTCTTGTACCAGCCTCACCGCACGTTCTCTGACTTCAGGGGAATATCTGTTTGATTTGCTCATCATGGCTCCATTCTCTCAGGTAATGGAGCCTCCTCAATTCCCGGGGCGATTCATGGGACGTAACACACCCCGTCCACCGCAAACTCCGGTAAATAACCAATAGAGTGTTGCGCAGCATAATCCATATGCTACAGTGATTGGTGTTGAGTAGCTGGCTTTCTTTGAAAGCCGAGTAGCTGCGGTATATGGAGACGAGATGGGGAGAGTCGAGGAATCCGATCTGGGTAGGTGGCGCACCATGGCGGCAAGCCGGGCATTGGCAGCGCTGGCCGACCATGCCAAGAAGGATGTTTCGTTTGTCCCGGTGAAAGATGCCCGTACGGAACGCTGGCATGCCACGGTGCGAGGCCGGGAATTTGAACTTTTGTTGACCGGCACCAAGTTCTTCGACACCCGTGCCGAGAAAGGTGGTGGCGGTGCAGTTGATCTGGCCAGCCATCTCTTCGGTACGGATTTTCGGGGTGCGGTGGCCTATTTGCGGCAGAAGGGGCTTTGATGAAACTCTTTTACACCGACGCCAGCTTCATGGTTGCCGGGCGTCCTCGCCCCAACATCCCTTTCCTCTGTGATGCCGAGATGGAACTGGTTTCGGCGCCCAACGATTACCTGCGCTACGTGGCCACCGTCAAGGGACGGACACGCTCCGAGAAGACCTGGCGAACTTACGGGAATGACCTTCTGGAGTTCTTTGCTTTCCTGGAGGGCAACGACCTGGCCTGGGATACCGTTAACCAGACGCAAATCGGCGCCTGGCGGGACGCCATGCTGGAGCGTGGCTGCAAGCGCGGCACGGTCAATCAGCGGCTCCGCTGTGTCGACACCTTCTACGACTGGGCCTTGAAGAAGGGAATCACCCACGCCATACCTTTCTCGAAGGAGGAAATATGGGTTTCCAAGCCGCAGGGATTCCTTGCCCATGTCGATGCATCGGGCGGGCGGTTCGAAGCCAACGAATTGACTGTGCGCGCCCACAAGTCTTTGCCGAAATTCTTGCATCTGGACCAGGCCAAGACCTTTTTGGAGTCCATGACCCCCTATCGCCTGAAGTTGATGGGGTATTTGATGCTATTGACCGGGATGCGCCGCGAGGAGGTCGCCGGCTTTGATTACCGGGTACTGCCAAACCCAGCGGGCCGAGACCCCGCGAAACAGATCGCCATGATCCTTGATCCGGCGCTGACGCCGACCAAGGGTGACAAGGAGCGCACTGTCATGCTGCCCTACGATTTAGCCGCGGCGTTGTACCACTACTTCACCTTTGAATGGCCGAAACTGCTAGTCAAGCATAAGCGCACTCATGGGCAGGAAACCACCTGCTTATTTCTCTCCGAAGATGGCGAGGCGCTGTCATTGACCGGGTTGAATAATGCGTTTCGCCGGTTCAGTGAGAAGACTGGAATCAAATGCCACCCTCACATGCTACGGCACACATTTGGCACTTACGAACTGCTACGCATAAGTCGCGTTAAGACTCAAAGTCAGGCGCTGCTCTGGGTCAGGGACCGCATGGGACATAGTTCGATCACCACTACCGAGAAATATATCCACGCTGCCGATCTTGTTCAGCACGACGACGCGGACGGTTTCCAGGCTGACATTTGCCGGGTGTTACGCGATGGCCATTAAACGACAGAAGCTCGACCGCAGGGTCAACCTAATCATGGACGGCGACCGCGTAGTGGATATGCCGCCAGGGTGGAAGCTCACCGTTGATTGCCCTCACCATGGCAAGGTTATCCTTGACTTTACGGAGCACCTTGGTTGTGGGCGAGACGAGATTGTTGGGCATTTGAGAGATGCTTTCTGGAGCCTCAGAACTGAGTTTGTCGGGACGACGCTAAAAAGCATGTTTAACACCGGATACAAGTGTTTTTGGCGCTATTTGAAGGACACAGATCCGACTGTCGATAACATCACATTACTCTCACAGGTTGATCGAAGTGTCGTTGACCAGTTTTTGGCCTGGCTCGAATTACAGCCAGCCTTGCGTGGCAATAGAAAAGGGCAGCCCCTATCTCTGGCTGCACGCAAGATAGCTTTTAATCACGTAAAAACGTTGCTTCGGAACCGGCAGGAAAGAAACTCGGCTGCGGTTAGCAAAAAATTAGATTTCCCGCGAAATCCATTCCCTAACGCTGATCGATTAATGCCTAGTCGAGAGGCATATTCGGTCGCGGAACACAAGCGCATCCTGGCTGCCCTGCATAACGATTTGCAGGTGATCCACGGCAATCAGGAGCATGCGCTGTCCTACGACCAAGTGATTGCCGTTCATATCCTCATTCTTGGCTTCGCCACCGGCCGCAATCTCCAGTCGCTGCTTGATTTGCACCGTGACAGCCTACAGAAGCATCCCATCGAAGATAGAGAACTGCTTGTCACCTACAAACGCCGTGGGTGGTCCAGCCAGGCAACCTCGATAGTGGCCGCCGAGAACGAATCTGGGAAGCGTATGCTGACGGCCATTCCGGCAAACATCGGCGAACACTTCCGATATCTCTGTGCGATAACCTCTCCTTTGATTGAGGAGGCTAAAGTTGAGGATCGGAATTTTGTTTTGTTGGTACGAATGCAGGTTCGGTCCAAGTTGAATTCTGGTGTCGTGCGCTTCGATGGGACTCGGGTTGCGCGAGCGCTGCGCGATTTCAGCAAACGGCACGCACTGGTCAATGATGCCGGCAACCCGATTACGCTGAATATGTCCCGTGCTCGGCCCACCTTTGCAACGGAGTTGTACCGGCGCTGCCGGGATATTCGCAAGGTGAAGCAGGCACTTGGGCACACCAAGGTGACTACCACGGCCCGCCATTATGTGGATGCTCCACCCGAGGCCGAGCGGGATCATGCATTGGTGGCTGATGCCTTGGTTGGCGTCTTCACGAGCCAGGAGATCGAGGGCAAGGTGCTGGTGGCGGCGGACGGCAAGATTCCGTTGCAGGACGTGAAAGACCTCCTCTCGGGTGGCTACAATACGGGCATCGCCCGCTGCAAGAATCCGTTTCGGGAGAACGAATCAGTCTGCAAGAAGTTCTTCGCCTGCTTTAAGTGCCCCAGCATGTGCGTCTTCGAGGACGACCTGTGGCGACTGTTCAGCTTCTACTACCGGCTCATTGCCGAGCGCTCAAAAATAAACGCTGCCCATTGGCTGAAAACCTATAGCCCCATCATTCGGCGGATCGACGCCGACATCGCACCATTGTTCTCGGCGAACAAGGTGGAGGAAGCCCGAGCCAGGGCGCGAAGCACGCCGCACCCCACCTGGAAAGGCCCCTTGCTATGACAGTTCGCCTGCTTGATCTTCGCCCGTTGACTGTTGTTCATTCGGCGGAAAAACGCGAAAGGCCGGTCTCGATTGTGCTGTTGCCTGACGAAACACCCTTGGTGGTCAGTCGCTTCGGTGACAACGTGTGGGACTTCTACCCTTACATCCCGCAAGAAAATCTTCGGCCTGCGCAAAAGCTGATTGACTGGAACATCACGCTGCCCAACGGGACACGGTTGACCGACCCGGCGAATGCTGCATTGCTGGAATCATCGAGGGATTTCATCTGGTCGCTGTTTGTGACGCCATATGCCGGGAGCAAACGTCCCATATTTACCTCTCTCATCTCCAGGGTTACCGCACTACGCCCGCTGTTGTATTGGATGGTGGCCAACGGCCTATCACGATTTTCAGATATGGACGGACGGGCGCTCGACTATGTTCCGTTCGCCAAGCAGGGGAAAAGCGGTAAGCCAGCATCGCCGGCAACGGTTACTGGCCGGTTATCCCTGGTTGAGCAACTGCATTTCCAGCGAGGCAATATCAATGATGCCCTTCAATTGCCGCCCTGGCCCTTCGAGTCAGCTATTTCGCTGGCCGGATTGAAGAAGCATGGAGACTTCGGCAAGCCAAAGACTGAGATCATTCCCGATACCGTTATGTCCAAACTCGCGGACGTTGCCATCGATTACATTCGGAATCGCGCACCCGCGATTCTCGCGGCACTCCGCAGCGAAGCTTCGGAGGTAGTGGATAGCACCAGTGATGTAAATACCACCGAGTTCGTCAAGCTCCGTACCGCTTGCTTCGTTGTGATTGCGATGTTCTCCGGTATCCGTGATTCCGAGGCAATGTCTATCGAGGAAGGGTGTATTGCTAGGGGAAGAAGCAAGGATGACAGCATGGATGTGTGTTGGCTCCATGGCACCATCTACAAGACTGGGGTCCGGCCGCATCGTTGGCTGGTCCCGGCTATTGTTGCGGAGGCCGTGGCGGTCCTCAGCCATCTCACCGCGCCGCTTCGGGAGCAACTACGGCAAGAAGAGCGCGAACTTCTGGCCAGGCTCCCCAATACTATTGCCAAAGAGAAGGCGCGATTGACGAAAAGGCTCCATGCTGTCTGCAAGTTCAGGAGCAAGCTCTTCCTGCGAAGTAATCGTGGTGAAATCGCGGTTGTCTCGGGCAGTGCCATGAACGATGAATTGAAGCGGTTTTGCGCCGATAACACCATTCTCGGCGATGGCCTCCGCCCCTATCCGCTGCATACCCACCAATTCCGCCGAACCTATGCCTATTTCGTGGCCCGTTCTGAGTTGGGTGACCTGCTGACGCTCCGCGACCATTTCGGGCACTGGAGTCTGGACATGACGACTTATTACGCTGACGGGGCGACCGATGACTTCGAGTCCGACGTTGAGCTTCTGGAAATGGTTGCCAAGGAAAAACTTGGGCGCCAGTCGGAGATCATGACCGGCTACCTGGACTCTGACGCCCCGCTCGCCAACGGGAGCCACTGGCTGAGCGACTGGCGCTCATCTGTTCGTACCGCAGCCAACAAGGAAGAACTGATCCGAGAATACGCCGGCACCATCACCCTGAACGGCACGGGCCACTCCTGGTGCGTCGGCAATGCCAAGGGCACCGGCTGCGGTGGACTGTGCGTATTCGAAGCGCAGATGTGCGTTGATTGCAACTACGGCATCATCGGTCCCGAGCATCGGCCCGTATGGGAGGGCATTCTGGAACAGCAGCGGCAAGCTCTCGCCCTGGATGACATGGGGCCAGGCGGTCGGGCGCGGTCGCAGCAAATCATTGGCTACGCAGAGAAGGTGCTGCACCGACTAGACGGACAGGAGGTGGTCGCATGACCGGCGTTCCCGAAGCGAGCATCGAAGCATTGGCCGCCCATGGACGGGATTCCGTCAAGGAAACCCGGCAGAAGCTGGAATTGGCCGTCCGGCGCCTGGTGAATGGAAATCCTCAAAAGGTGCCCAAGGGCACCAAGCTGACCGCCGCCTCGGTATGCAAGGAAGCTGGCGTGGATCGGGCCACCCTATACCGCTTCCACGAACCGGTACTGAGCGAGATTCGCCGCATCAACGACACGACGCCTCGGGCGCAACTTAAGGAAAGTAGGTCAGCCTTGGCGGAGACGGAAGCCAAGTTGAAGGAATACCGCACCATGGTCGAGGAAGCCCAAGCCGAAGTGGCAGCGCTGGCCAGGATTAATTACCGGCTGGATGCCCGGAACAAGGAACTTGAGGAATTGCTGCGCATCCGGGATGAGGTGATTGCTCAGTTACAGCAGCAGGTGAATGCCAAACCTAAGGTGGTTGATCTGCGGAAATGAAAATGCCCGGCACACTCCAAATGGAGGGCGTGCAGTTAAGGATAGATTTCAGTTTTGCCTCAGTTGCACCAGGACAGATTCCACCGATATCGTACGCAACACAGAAGTTGTTGCGTGTGGATAACAATACCGGTTTTACGAGATTGTTACCGCACGCAACATGTGCTGATCATTACATAAAATCCGAAGGCTATTTTGTCGGGAGGTGGTTTTCCAGCCCTAGCGTCCACTGGAAAATCCGAAGCTCCCAAAAATTCGTCTCACTAGCTAACCAAATCGGCAAGATTTTGTTCAAGAAGCTTTGCGAGTTTCTCGGGAACAAGCCCCTTGGCATCAATCGTCGCACCGTCCTCAGTCACGACAATTCTGACAGGGGATGATCCAGGATTTTGGATTTTCAGCTCTCGTCTATATGTACGGGGGCGTTTTGCAGACATCTGAAGTCGTATCCATTGCACAACTTGGTTTTGAGCCTTTATCTTGCCGCTCACAAGAGCAGCGAACGCATTAGTAACTAATTCAGGGCACGTCTGGTTGAGACCTAGAGTGTCTAGTTCATAGGCCAGACGATAGCCACAACATCCAGGAGCCGTTTGAATGATCTCAATTGCATCCATTGGGAGCTTTCCAAAGGCTCGCAGTTGCGAGATCTGGGGAGGCGAAACACCAAGTGTTGCAGCAATTTCCCGACCGGTCTTGCAAGCCCCCGTGCGCTCCAGCATCAAAATTGACTGATAGCGATCCCAATCGGTTAGGTCCTTTTTAATCGCATTATCGGCTGTCAAAGCTATAGCCGCCTGAGAGTCCGTCATGTGCTTTATTAAGACAGGTACAGTGGTCCACCCCAGTCTTAAAATGGCCTGAACTCGATGATGCCCTGTAACGATCTCAAAAGATTTAACTTGTAAATTTCTATCGGCCTCTAAAAATGTCGGCACAGATTTAACCTGTAAATCTTTGGCCGGATTGATCACTGATCGAACTACAATCGGGCTGATCAAGCCGGAAGACTGAATACTCTCAGCTAGGCGATCGATATCATCTGATGAAGCTGACTCACGCACCTGAAATGGTGATCGATAGAGTGACTCAATAGGAATGTCCACAGCACCCGGCGGTACGAGCTCTCCTAAAATTGAGTCTGCTACTTCATCCTGAATCACTTCTCGCGGCCGACGACGCCCCATGCTTTCCGCCAACGCTTTATCGTTCTGCTTAGCCATCACGCTGCCTCCGATTTCTGGAGATTAGCTATCTGCGTAATTTCACGAGCAATCTCAACGAGCTCCCTGGAGCAATTACATTCACGATCGTATTGCAGAACGGTCTGCCCCGCAGCTTGGCTCTTTCCAATGTCAGCCGATTGAGGAAGGAAGTGCTCAAGGACCGTATCAAAATAGTCACCAATGACGGCCTGGGTGATCTTACAGAGTTTTTTACGACCATCATGCTTGGTCAAAATGGCTCCACCTAGTTGTAACTTAGCATTAACCGTTTTGGCCTGGTTGACGAACTCAATCATGTCATCCGTACCAACCAAGGCCAGTTTGCTACCGGATTCGACGGGTACAAAGATCGTGTCAGCCGCGGCTAGGGCATTAGCAGTTAGAAATGAGAGTGCAGGAGGAGTATCAAGGATGATCACATCGAATACATCGCGTACGCTATTTAGCTTTTGCAACAACAGCGATGTAGACGAAAACGGGGTGGTCTGAAGATCACGCTCCAACCGCGCAAGCTTCAGTGTCGAACCAATCAGGGACACACCGGGAATAGTCGTTTTTTCAACAATCGCTGACGCGATTGATTCCTTACCAGCCAGTAATTTCTCTACAGTAACCGCTGGCGTGTCATCAAAGCCGTAGATCAACTGGGTTGCATTACCTTGAGGATCAAGATCGACAAAAAGTACGCTGAACCCTTCGCGCGCAAGCGCATCTGCAATATTGACGGAGAGTGTAGTCTTTGCAACACCTCCCTTATGGTTTGCAAATACCAGTGTTTTAGCAGCCATCGCAGCTCCTTTTTTCAGAGAACTGCGTGATGTTATCAATTACTCTGATAAATACAACTACTGACTTTGTAAGAAGCCTTCGAACGCCTTAGCTTGTCGCGTATTTGCTTCTTCAAACACCATCGGAAGTGACTTAAAGAGTTTGGCGTGGGGGGAAGCACGAAAAGCATTCCAGGCTTCTTCCAGAGCAACTCCACTTGGTATCGTCACCGCAGGCGCAGGACTCATGTCTCGAATGGCTTGCAATTCGAGGTCGCGCTGTTCCTTTACCTTTGTAGCAACTTTGTGGGACTCAAGATTCTTTTTTTCCAGCGTTCCGAATCGATATCCATCCCGGATTGCTGTCATCAGGTACTTACCTGGGTAATTGACTTTCGATGTTGCACAACGATGCCGAACAAACTCGATCGTTTCGCGAATGCGTTCATCGGTCCACACTTCGCGATTTTTTGCGATTTCATCTAGTTCCACATCGGACAGCCCAAATTCCTTAGTCAGGACTTCGTACAACTCTTTGGATGCTGCAACAGAGGAAAGCAACATGTGCCTGTTCGAGGCTGTCACTGAAAATCGAAGATGTGAGTAAAAACGTCCGGTCCGTTTTAGTTCCAGGCTAACTTCGATGTCAGAAATGCTGTTGATTTGATCGATGGCTGGCTGAATGATATCGCGTCGGAAATAACGAAAATCGTTGGCACTCTTCAAACCATCAACCTTGATCAGGCCACGAAATTCGTCAATTTGCCACCACGGTGAAGACCCATCCCCTTTGTAGATAGAAAGGCGTTCATAGAGTTCGAGAGCATAAATGGAAGAAAAACCGGCCAGAATTCGCATGCTTAGCAATGAATACCGATCAGGATCTCGCAACTGCCCTCGAAGTTCACTCGGAATTTTGAAGGTGATCTGACCTTTGCGAATACCAGCTGCCCCCAACATTGGCACTGACACCCAGTTATCCTCTTGGGGATTAAGCGAATCAATCACATTTACCTGAACAGCAGATTTCTGAGCCTCCCGGATCACTCGCTTTAGGTGAGTATTATTGTTTGAATTAGAGTAATTAATCAGCCACTTAAAATAACGCAAGTCATGCGTGTGCGATTCTGCATCCGGATCATGCTGGGCGATGAAATACACGCCGTTCAAAATCCGCCTAGCCAACAAACCAACATCGCTCACATCAACCAACAGTGAACTCTTGCGCAAGTGGAAATCCTGGCCAGAGTCAGTGATTGGGGTGTCCGAGGCATCCATGGCCTCGAAAATTTCCAAGGCCAGTTGCTGCTGTGTCGCACTTTGATGTGAGGTAATTTGGTTCATGTTGAGCTCGAAGGCTTGCGTTTAGCCAATTTCCAGCAAATCACGTGAGATGTCAAAACAATTGTTCTCACATGATTGAAATTGTCCTCTATCCGATTGAATGTAGATCCAATAACCAATCGTTCTCACACAAGATCCCTTGCTTGCTTGTTGTTTTTCTTTTTAAACAATAAAGAAAATAGCAGCAGCAGAGCTCTACGAAAAGCGTTAAATCAATGGCTTAGCAAGACATGTGAGACCTGTTGGGGCCTGATGTGAGGAATCTTGGCTCTCTAAGTGATGGTATTTGGTAAGCCAAATTTGCTCACGTAATAGTGTTTGGGCTTGCTGGGTGCCTATTCTTACCAAAATTTCTAACATGAACGACCAACTGTTCTCACATCAATCAACCAAAAAGTCTCACATCTCTGGACCAAAAACGCTCACATGAATCAACAAGTGGGGATCACAGACCTGATAACAAGGGACTAATTCACCATTCAATGTGTGTACTCACTCCTGTTTGTAGATAAGTTCCGTCATGAAATGTTGGGACGACAATGGATTTATTTTCGGCACGAGCATGTAACCAAATCGCCTCACATGAACATTGCTTGTAGTTGTAGAGTTCCTTACTCAGAGAGTGAATTAGAGCGATGGCATCAAGGCACAGAAGGCGGTGGCCATCACGCCAAGAAGATAGGGATTGATGCCGTATCGCTGCCAAAAGTGTATGAATTTGAGCCACTACGTCTGACCGGAACCAAATGCTCGATGGAAAGTGAATGACTTTGCGCAGATTGTTCCAAAATTTAGCGCAAAGTGTATGAAATTGTGCAGGTCTGGCAGGTTTTTGGCTTGTAAATGATCTGCATTGAGTGGCCAGCACTCTGCCGCATACACTATTGTTAGTGGTGCTGGAATGCGGCTGCCGATCCGGGTGGGTTGCACATCCCTCCTTTTCCGGCGAAATCGTGATCCGGTGCGGGAAAAGTCTCCAAGCCAGAAACGTTCGGTTGATCGCCGATATCCACACCATCGCAGTTCGACCGAAGTTTCATGGCTTAGCCATTTGAGGTCTCCTTAATTGATGTCTACATCGTCCCTTTTATCAGGAGACCCCCGCCTTTCAAGCCCCCAAATGCAGGCTCAACGACCAAAGATGGCCGACAGGTCATCGGCCTGGAACTGGAGCACCTCGTCGGCAGTTGAGGAAGCCGGTTGTTTGGGGGTGCCCGCCTTCTTGTCGGGGGCAGGGGAGGTGGGTACAGCTGCCTCCTTGGATACGGCAAAGCCGAGAGGCGCCCCCCCGCCCAGAATTCCCCGCTCGGCCAGCATGCCGATGTACGCCAACTGACGGATGCGCTCGCCGCGTGCATACGGATCTTCGATGGATTGGAGATAGGAGAACAGCGGTCCACCATCCTGCTTGAAGCGCAACTTCAAGTTGATGCATGGGCTGTCCGTGCCTGCTGTCTTTTGATTGCTCCGGCCTGACATGGCTTAACCCCGCTTGAAAATCTGGTCGGCAAACTGCTGGCCAGCCCGTTGGAAACCCCGGACGTTAGCGAAAACCGGATCGCTGGTCGTGATGATTTCGTGCTTGGGGAATTTGTCGGCCAGTACATCCTTGAAAAACTCGGCGCCGCCACCGGCGAGGATAATGTTGGAAATGTCGAGGGCGGAGCCGACCTTGTTGACCAGGACAGACACGAACTGCTCGGCCTTGGCCTTGCCGATCTTGAGGTGTTCGGTAATGTCGAACGGCTTGCCATAGAAGGTGGGGTCGATGCCGGTGCGGATGGACTCTTCGAGCATGGAGAGGTCGCTGATCTGTTCGCCAATCTCGGAGCCGATCGCCTCGGCCATGGAACGCAGCACAGTCGACATGCCGCCGTTGTGCGCGCCCGAGCGCGCATTCACCATCTTCACGCCATCGGCCACGAGCCAATCCAGGGTGTAGTAGCCGATATCGATGAGCAGGTTCATCTGGCTCCGCATGCGGTCGTAGGTGCGGGTCTTGGTCGCATAGTCGAAGAAGGCGCCAATCGGCTGGGGGATCACCCGGCAGTTGCTCACCTCGACCTCACGCTGAGAGAGGGAGCCATCCTTCTCGCGCACTGGCACCATGTGCTTGCCTTGCGCCTCCTGGCCGACCGTCTTTCTCGCCTGGCTGATGTGACAGTTGGTGCGATCAATCATCCGCAGAGCAACCTGGCAGACTTCTATCGCGAAATGGGCGATATCTTTGCCGTGCCGCTGCGCCCGCATAACCGCTGGGGCGGCTTCAAGGTCCTGCGCGAAGTCTGGTTCGCGCATCTGGAGACGACCCGCCGGCGCGCCGTACTGCTGGTCGACGAGGCCCAGGAGATGAGCCCGGCGGCGCTCTGCGAGCTGCGCCTCCTGGCCAGTGCGCGCTTCGATTCGCAGCCATTGCTGTGCGTGGTACTCGCCGGCGATGCGCGGCTGATCGAGAAGCTCCGGCGCGAGGAACTGATCCCGCTCGGTTCGCGCATCCGGACCCGGTTGGCGACCGAGCATGCGAGCCGGGATGAGTTGCTGGCCTGCCTGAATCACCTGCTGGCGGGCGCCGGCAACGCCAGCCTGATGACGCCTCAGTTGCGACAGACCTTGTGCGATCACGCCGCCGGCAATTACCGCATCATGACGACGCTGGCGGCGGAACTCCTCGCCGCGGCCGCTCAGCGCGATCTGGCTCAGCTCGACGAGAAGCTTTACCTCGATGTCTTTGCCCAACCCGAGATGCCCAAGCCGCGCCGTGTCGCAGCGGGGCGCTGATCACACGAGGAGCTGGCTATGCGCCCCGATTCACGCCACGTCGACATTACCCTCAATCTGCCATCGCTCCCTGACGAAGCCGTCGTCGAAATCCAGGACTTCCTGTACGAAATCCTCGATCTCTTCTCGACTCATTACGGCCACCAGGTCGATCGCTTCTATAAGGGCCTTTCCTACGATAACCTCGTTCATCCCAATCCGAATCCCAAGCCCCCGGACGACGATTCGCCGTTCTGACTCTCTGCCCTACAACACGACAACGCCGTCAGCATTAACCGCCGACGGCGTTCCTCGTTGCCTTCCGGCCTTCCGGTCAACATCACCGTTCGTGACCATCGGAACATCAAATTGGGTGACCACACTCATTTGAGCGCCGCCCCGCCCGACAGGGATCAATGACCCAGGGAAATGTGTATAGATTTGAGCAGGTCGCCACGGTTTTTTACATAGGAATGGGCCGCTTTAGGGGCTGGAACACATTCCTACTCGAACAGCTCCTGATTGACTTGGCTTGGCACTCCTCCCGTTTGGAAGGGAACCGGAAAAGCCTGCTCGACACGAAGGCCCTGTTCGAGCGTGGCCGCTCTGCGGGGGATGATGAAGACGCGCTAATGCTCTTGAATCACAAAGATGCCATCGAGTTCGTGGTCGACGAGGTGCCCCATTACGGCATCCGGGATGTTGTCGTGAGAAACATCCAGAGCTTGTTGATGAACGGACTCCTGCGTAATCCGGATGCCCTAGACAAAGCACGGAACACCGTGGTCAACATTACCGACTCCGTCTATGTGCCCTTGCAGGGGCGGCAACTCCTGGACGAGATTCTGGCCAACATCGTCGATAAGGTCTGCCAGATCAAGAACCCTATCGAAGCAGCATTCTTTCTCTGGGTGAACATTGCCTACCTGCAGCCGTTTGAAGACGGTGATAAGCGCACCAGTCGCCTGTGCGCGAATCTGCCTTTGCTGCTACAGAACTGTGCCCCGCTCTCCTTCATGGACGTTGAACAGGCCGACTACGCGCTTGCGGTGCTGGCCGTCTATAAGCAGCAGGACGTCTCGCTTGCAGCGGAGCTATTCGAATGGACCTACAGTCGGTCTATCGACAAGTACGCGGCCATCCTCGAAGCGATGGGCGCCCCCGACCCCTTCCGTGTTATATACAGGGAGTTGCTGGGGGACGCTGTGCAGCAGGTAGTGTGCAACGCTGCGGAGGTCGCCAACCTTGTGTCCACACTGGGCATCGACCCCGCGGAGGTGGACAAATTTGCCCAACTGCTGCGCGAAGAACTCCAGCACCTTGAGACCTACAACTGCGCAAGGTATAGGCTGGGGCTTGCGCTCACTGACAAGTGGATTGCTGCTGGCCGACCGGGGCTTTGACCTGCCCCGGCCAGGTTGCGTACGGCAGCGATCGGCTCCCGGCCAAGGATTTCGAGTTGCCCCTTGGTTTCGGCGATGTCGCGCTCACTGAGCACCCCTGTCGCCGCGACGATGATCTCGGTTCCGCGCACGGCGATATCGGCGCGCTCTGTCAGTTCCTCTTGCGTCCGGCAGGCGAGGTTTCCTGCAGCCCGTTCCAGTTCCGGGGCGGCAAATGAGCGCGGGATGCTGTCGAGGTCTTTTTCATTGCAGCCGGCCAGCGCCAGGGCGAGGAGAAGTACGGGGGCGGTGCGCTTCATTGGGCACCTCCTGTTTCCAGGACGGCCGGGTCGGTGAAGGTGGCGAGCCAGCTATCCAGTCCTTGGCTCAGGATGATTTCGTTAGGCATCGGGTGGCTCCTTGTATCAGAGGGTTGCGTTGAGTTTCTGGATCAGACGGCCAAGCTCGGCGGCGTCCTGGTCAGATAGATCATCGATTTTGGTCAGTTCCTTGAAACGGGCGATGTCGGCCTTCTGTTCGTCCGTCCGCTTGGGGCTGGTGCGGGCGCCAATGTAGGCGCTGGTGATGCCCAGACGGTTGTGACCGGCTTCCTGGCTGACCCGCGCCCGAGCGATGTCGTGCGTGAGTTGGTCAATATCGGCGGTCAGCGATCCACTGCGGACCGGGGCCGGCGCTCCCGTAATGCGCTCATAGAGATCGTTGAGGTGCTGGTGGCGCAGCCCATGAGAGGTGATGCCGAGGCCGTTCTTGGTGACGCCGAAACGTTCCAGCACATAGTTGAAGCGGCGAATGGCCTGTTCCAGGTTGAGGTCGGGGTGGCCGATGTGCTCGTTGACCTTTTTGACCTTGCTCTTGGCAAAGTCGAGGATCTCCCGCTGCTCGGGCGTCTCGATGGGAATCAATCTTTCTCGACCGCCCTTTGTCCCGTCCCGTACACGAATCCCCAGTCCCAAGTCGGCCTTGAGGGGGCGGAACATCACGGCTTCCTTGCGACGCAGACCAAAGGCTTGCATCAGTCGAAGTTGCAAGCCAACCCGAGGGTCGTATTGCTCGATCATGCCAATCAGGGCAGGAATGTCGATACCGGTGGCCGTCCAGGATTTGTCTTCGGTGCTGGCTTGGCTCCGGTGCACGACCGAGGGATTGCTCACGAAGTCGGCGGCCTTCTGGATCATGCCTTTTTTTCCTATCCAGATGGACAGGGCGCGCAGAGCAGAAATACGGTTGGCGATGGTGGAGGCAGAGAGGCCGCGTTCTTCCCATGATTTCGCCAGCGCCCGTACGTGCCGCTGCTGCAAGTTGTGCGGGGATTCGAGTGTGAAGCCGAGGCCGCGCAGTTCTCGCATGGCCAGGACCAGCAGGTCGCGCCGGTTGTCGGAGGTCTCATGGGAGACGATCTTGTTCTGGCGAATATCCCAATCGCTATCTTGCGGGGGTCTTCACAACTACCCCTCTTAAGGATTGATATGAGCCCTGTCGTTCGCGCCATCGATGTCGGTTATGGCAACACGAAGTTCACCACGCTGGTCACGGGAAGCGACATTCAGTGCGGTCTGTTCCCCTCCCTCGCGCCCCAGGCCAGCACTGGCCCCGATCTGGCAGCCGGTCTGATGCAACGGCGAAACACCGTTGTCGTCGAGGTCGAGGGTGTCAAGTACGAGGTCGGCAAGGATGCCCGGCTCGCCCAGGACGCCAGCCACGGCCGCGTCCTTGATCCCGACTACTCGATGACGGCTGCGCACATGGCGCTGATTCGCGGTGCCTTCTATTACATGGGGCAGTCCAAGATCGATCTGCTGGTGCTAGGCCTGCCGGTCAATACCTTCGAGAAGTACAACCAGCAGTTGGCCGAGCGCGTCATCGGCAACGCTCTTGCCGGTGCCTGGGTCGCCGTGGATCATCGCGAAGCCACCCTCCTTGATCTGGGCGTGCTCGATCCGCCAGCAGAAGTTCTCCATCCGCGGCGGCACATAAATCGCCTCGGTCGGCAGTTCGGGGGAGAAGGGATTCCACTTCAGCCCGTAGAGGGCGAGGAGTTTCTGGTTCATGCGGGGTCCTTGTCGGCAGGTGGCAAATACGCCGGCGGCAGGCCGGTAGCGGCGTAGTCGGCGAGCAGTTGGCGCAGCAACGGCGCGATGCCGCTGGGCGGCAGTGGTGACAGATCGGCCGTCACCGGGGTTAGGCGCCGACGCTGACCATCGGCGTTGGCCGACTTGTCGAGCGGTTTGACCGGGCACAGCACGGCGCCGGAGCGGTGGTCGATGAGATCGACCCGGGTCAGGTCCCAACGGGCATAGCGAAGATGGACGGTGGTCAGGTGGCGATAGCGGGCGGGAATCTCGAAGCGTTCGCCGGCCAGGCTCACCGTGCCGTCGGAGCGACGCTGCGGGCGCGCCACCTCAACGCGAAAGGCGGCGCTGAGCGTCGCCGTGTCCGGGCAATCGCGCCGGACATTGGGGCCGGCGAGATAGCGGTCCAGCGGTGTGGCGTCGATCTCGGAATGGTGCGTGCGGTGATACTCCTGCTCGACCCAGGCTTGCGTTGCCTGGTTGAGGAGATCGAGGGTCAGGGCCTCCTCACCTTCAAGCATCGCCATCAGACGGCCCTCAATGCGTCCCCAGAACGATTCCTGTTTGGCATTCTGGTATGGCGAATACGGCAGCGTCGTTTGATGCACGATACCCAGGGAGGCCAGCCCGGTGACCGTCTCGTCGGCCAGCATGGCAGCGCCGTTGTCGGTCATCAGCGCACGCGGCAGGCCGCGCTTCATGAAGGCCTGAGACAGCCCACCAGGCTCTCGGCCGTCTCGTCGAGATACCACTGCAGGTGGCAGACCAGACGCGAGCGGTCGTCGATGACGCCGAGCAGCATCGGCTTGATCCAGGCCCCGCTGCGCGTCAGCACCTTCCGGGCGGCGTGATGGAAGTCGAGGTGCCAAAGCGCCGATACATGGTCGACCTCGAAGCTCCTGACCTCCAGTTGTTCGAGCCGGTCGCGGGCCAAGAGGGCGCCGTCGGTGGCGCGTTTGGGGCGGGCCTGGCGGAACATCCCCTGCGCCTTGAGGAAACGTCGGACTGTGGGGTAGGACGACAGCGGCGAATCGCTGCCTGCCAGGGCGGCGCGGAGATTGTCGAAATGCAGTTGCGCGGTCCAGCCCGGATGCTCGCGGTACTGGGTCGTCAGGCAGCCGATGGCCGCCGGCGTGAGGCTCTTGAAGCGGCCGATGTCGCCACGCAGGCGGTTGCGCAGAACAGCGACCGGATCGCCGGCAGCGCGGGCTGTGTAGTACCAGCGCTCAAGGGTCGAGGCGCCGAAACGGACGTCGAGGCCGGAGACCGGATGCCGCCACGCCTTTGCGGCCAGTGCGGCGATGGCCGCGGACAGCTCACCGGATGCCGGCGGTGCGGCGAGCAAGGGGCCGATGATCGAGAAGCGCAAGCGCGCCCAGCGATCCCGTTGCGGTGGATCGAGTTCGGTACTCAAGAAGGTCTCCCGGTGAGGCGGTGCCGGCGGCGTCGCTGATAGGAGTGAAGGCTACAAACCCTCGCAGATCTTGCCTATCCGCATCCTCTGCGGGTGATCAGCCCCCCTCAGGCAACGAGATCGCCGTGACCGTGAGCGGGCTCAGGAAGACGAGAAGTCGCATCAATTGCTCGGCGGCGTCGCCGCTAAACCGCTTGAGCAGACCGGCAGGGAAGAGATCGCTGGCGACCGGCGGCATGAATCGCGCACAGTGGGCCTGCCACAACGGCGTCAGAGGAAAGAGATCCACCCACCACTGACGCCAGCGTTGCAGGGTGCGGACCGGGACGTCCAGATCGGTGGAGACCCGCGCCGCCGCTGTGTTCTGCCCGGCATGCCGGGCAGAACACAGCACCACCGCCAGCGCCAGATAGACGCGCCGGCCGAGGAAACGAACCGATGTCGATGTCTTGCGCTTGCGACAAGCGGCACAGCAGAAACTGAAGCGCGAAGCGAACTCGGACCGAACCTCTTTCAGGCAGGCACGCGGTTTCCGTGGATAGTTGGCGCGGTGGAGAACGCCGCCACATGCGCATCGCCCCGAATGCACTTCAGCGGCCAGCTCCGCGTCAATGCGCAGCAATAGTCGGAAAAACTTGGGGTCCTGCAGCAGGGCATGGCACACTTGAACGGTCTCGAGGCTTGGTAACCCGAGACTCCCCCGAAGGGTTCGTTTGTTCAAGTTCCCCGAGGGGGGTCACCTACTCAACATCACGCTGCTTGACCATTTCCGCAGCGAATGCCATCGAGATTGGTGACCGTACTCAGATCGGCAGGCCGATGACCGTGGAGTTGTTGTTGATGCCGGGCGCGAAGCTGACGTGCGCCTTGATATCGTTGCCGCCGGCCTGCATGGTGGCGACGAAGTTGATCCAGCCCGGCAGCAGGCCGTTGGTGAGGGCGCTGTTGTTGGTCGTGGTGGTAACGCCGGCGGCAGTGGTGGTCTTGGCTTCACGGTTCACGTAGTAGCCGTTGATCGTGCCGTTGATGTCGAGAGTCACGTCCCCTTGGGTATAGCTCACCGCGTGGGCTGAACCGGCGGCGGAAAGGATGGCAGCGCCCAAGAGTTGGGCTGTACGCATATGCTTCATCAGGTTTTCTCCATTTATTGGTCTGGATGGGTTGGTACTACACGACGCGCATGTTCCCCCGATTCCCTGGAAGCGCGCCGCGCGTCGATCATTAGCAGCAAACAATGTGCCAGAGCTGCCAAAAGGGGATGCCCGAACAAATAAAACCCGGTACGGCAATGTGTTGTGCCCGGTGGCGATGTTTTTGGCACGACCTGAGCAAGGCACTCGGGGTGTGCAATTTCTAAACACGGGTGTAACGTTGTGTAACACAACGTGTGTCACATGGGCGAAACATAGTCCGCCGATAGCCCAGCACGAGACCAGGCGAACGTCGGGCGCCAAGGACAGAAGCCACTGACGGACTTGAAACTGAAACCGGCTTGGGTCACGAAGGAACTGGCCGAGATCAACCCGGAGCGCGATCTGCTAAAAATGCGCAACCCATTTCGCGAGGGAGTCGCAGTGAAATACGGTCTGATCGATTCACTGCGACATCAGCATCTGGTGGCGGCCATGCGCCCGATTCTGGGCGTGTCTGAAAGTGCTTACGCTGCCTGGCGAAGCTGTCCGCCATCAGCCAGGGCCAAGACAGAGGCACGACTTGAAGCGGAGATTCAGGCAGTTCACCAGCGGACCCGTCAGATCTCCGGACCGGAACGCTTGCAGGGCGATCTCTCCGATCAGGGCGGCTGAACCCAAAAACCGTAGTTACCCGATTCCATCCGCATGATGCGTGAGAAATCGAAGGTCTTGAGGGGGGCCGATTTGGGCGAGGGTATGCTTGAGATGGTCGCAACACAGGGACCAGACGGATGTTGGGTTGGACTGCTCCGCAGCCAGAGCCACCCAGCCCTTGAGCCAGGCAGAGCCCCACATCAGGACCTGTTCGGCCTTGCCGAAATAGGCATGCAGGCCGGTGAGCGTGATCGTCGTTTGGCCGGCATGTTCGGTTTTGCGGCCGACCGAGGACATAAGCCATGGCCGGCGGGTGATCTCTTCACGCCGCACCTCGGGACTGACCAGACGGACGAACAGACTCCACCACTTCAAGTGCCGCTGGCCCTTGAAGGATTCGAGAAAGAAGGTTTCGCCGGCCTCAACGATCCCTCTCTCGTGTTCGGCCCGGTGCCCGGCCGCATCGTGCAGGAAGCGATGGCGCCGTCGAAACGCAGTGTTCTTGTCGATTTGGCAACGGCGGGCTGCCTCGCGAAGACTGACGCCATCGATCAAGGCGTCAGTGCGTAGCGCGTCCATTGTTCGCGCTTGCGCAAATGCCCTGCCCGTCAGGGCGTTGAAGGTTCGGCCGCAGTCCCGACAACGGTAGTGTCTGAGCCCGTGGCTTTGACCCCATGACACCAGCCGATCACCTGCGGCGCCGCAATGCGGGCAACCGACTGGCGCCGGGATCAGCTCGGCAGAGGGCTCCGCGCTGACCGCTCCTGGAACCGTCAAGTCCTGCACCAATCGCTTTCGCTGCTCCGACGCAAGCTGCTTGGTTTGATTGAGCAACTCGATAAAAGCTGCGTGCCGCATGATTCACCTCCTTCGGCAAAACCATGCTTTCAATATAGATCGTCTCTACAACTACTGTAATTCAGACAGAGCCAAAAACTAACCACTAAGGTCGCCAGAACGAAGCCCCGACGATGGCTATTAAAACCTGAATACCGCTACCCAGCAGGCACAAACACTTTCGCCAGCATCAAACCCCAACGATAGCAAGCGAAACCAACTCTTTCGGCCCAAGGAACCGCCCTAGAATCGCGTTTGCCAGACAGCACCTTGTGCAGCCCTGATTATACATGACAGGCAATCCGATCGTCACGCTTTTCAATCCGGATGCGAGGCGTGCGCTTGGCGGCGGCCCGCCGCCTGCCTCTCCTTGCGCTCGATCAGCGCCTTGTGCTTCTCGAGCATGACCAGTTCTTGTTCGCTCCGGAATTTGGCGATCCAGCCGTCAAGATCGGGGGCAACCGCCTGCCACGCGAGGGCGGCGCCATTCATCTTGCGATCGAGGTCGGCACCGCAAGCATTGCAGTGAAGCACTTGGCCGTTCTTGCCGGCGGCCCTCACCGATCCGCCGCACAGCGAACATCTCCTTGCCGTCTTGCCGATCAGCTCCAGAAGGGCAGTTCCTGCCTTGGCACAGGCCCAGCGGATGGCCGATTCGAACTCGTAGATGGCCGCAACGACGCGCCCGCTTCGGGCTTTGCGGGCCATGTCAGTCGGCTCGCCGGTGCGGCCGTCGACCTTCTCGGCAGTTTCGGACAGATCGAGGGGCTGGATGACCACGGCGTCGTAACTACAGGCGAGCCTAAGCGCTTCGTTGCGGTAAAAGTCGCGCCGTGCATTGCGGGCGCGCTTGCCGAGGTGGGCGGCGGCTTGCCAGCGGAGACGATCCTCGTTACGCCAGGCAGCGAGCCCGGCGAGCTCGACACCCTCGTTTTGACTTAGCCAGAACAGGCGATGCAGGCGGCTCTGGGCGACATGCTGCACCGGCAGGCGCCGCACGAGCTTGATATCTTCGAGTAACGGGACGGGAATGGCCGCCAAGTCGACGGCCCTGATCCGCGACACCAATTCGTCGCGGGCCAGGTCGCGCTCGCCCTGGATCGCGGCGGCGCGTTCCAGGCCGGCTTCAACCGCGACGGGCAACTGCAGGATGCGGGCCAGCTCTGGTTCGGGCCCATCCGCGATTCCCGCGACACGCCGCCCCGCCAGGTCGGCGGACCAGCCGAAATGTAACGCGACCAGGGGCTGGCGCTGTCCGCACGGTATCCTGACCGGCGCCGGCAACCGGACCACCAGTTGCACGAACCAGCGATAATCCTTGCCGATGCGCCGGCGCACCAGCCTGGCTGCGCTGACATGCGTACCGGCCGGCAGCGGTCGGTGGTACTGCCAGGTTCCGGTCGCGTAGCTGGCCGCCCGAGCCGTTCCGAGGCGGAACTTGAACTCGCCGTAGCAGCGGGGGCCGCAGCCGTTGGTGGGTAGGAGCGACAGCTCGCCATGCCTGCCGGTCAGAAAGGCGTCGACGCCGACACCGCCGGCGGCGGTGAATTGCAGGGTCAGCGTATCCCGGACCTTGTCGGCGCCGCAGGAGAAGCGCGGCGCCCGCCCGTGGGCCAGCGACTTCCTGAAGGCGATCAGCGCCGCATCCAGCACGGCGTTGGCCGTCGCCCAGCCGAGCCCGCCAGCGACGGCCTGGCAGCGAATCCGGTAAGTTTCGCAGGTCGCATTCTTGCCGATCCGGGAGAGGTAGTCGCGCTGCAGAGCCGCGCGGTGAACCCGGCGGGTTTCCCTGAGGGCGTCTCCCAGCTCGCGCCACAAGGGGCGGCGCTCGTCGGCGATCCGCTTCATGGCCTCGCGGTCGCCCCGGGCCCGCGCCGCCTCGAATGCCGTGCCGAGCGCCAGGATCTTTCGCTGCAGATCGTTGGCGGCCGACCCGGCCTGGGACAGCACGTACGCCTGCAGGCCGTTGACAATGTCGCGTATAGCGGCCACGAGGTCGTTATAGAGCCGCCGCGCCAGGGTAATCTGGTCGCCGGCAAGCTTCTGCGATTCCTTGTCCAGGCGGACCCCGTACTCATAGACCAGAATTTCCCCGTCGGGAACTTTGCCGATATCGATCTGCATGAAAAACCTCGATGCCCGAATAGCCGCAAAAAAACAAGACCCCCACCGAGTGGGGGCCTTGAGACCTGCAGTCGCCAGACCGTTTTTTACTTGGCCGGCTTGTGGTTCATGCTCATGTGCTTGTTTTCCTCACCTGCGCTATCGGCGGCCTTGCCCGCGGCGGGCTTCTTGGCCTTCTCGGCGGCGCTCGGCTTGTGGTCCATGCTCATGTGCTTGTTTTCCTCACCTGCGCTATCGGCGGCCTTGCCCGCGGCGGGTTTCTTGGCCTTCTCGGCGGCGCTCGGCTTGTGGTCCATGCTCATGTGCTTGTTTTCTTCGCCGGCGGCGAGGGCGGTGGACGCACTGAAGGCGGCAAACAGGAATATGGGGAAAATTTTCTTAAACATGGTGTTGCTCCTTTTAAAATTGCGGAAAGATCCGCCATCCCATGCAATAAAAACCCCGGCTCCTTATGGAGCGCGGGGTTGAATCATACACCAGCGCGGCGAGAGCGATCATCGGCGGCCGCCCTCGCCTTCCCGGCATCAGAAGTTGTGGCGGACGCCAACGCCGAGGACGCGCGGGTCGGCGCCGGCGTTGAGGGTACCGACACCGCCGCCGGTACCGGCGGGAGCCACGGAGTCGATGGCGTTGAAGTCATAGACGGCGTTGGATTCGTTCTTGATCTGGGTGTAGATGGCGTAAGCTTGGGTGCGCTTGCTGAAGTTGTGGGCCAAGCGCAGCGACCAGGCCTGGGCACCGCTATTGCCGAAGTTGCCGGCAAGGCCGCTGACCTTGTTGTCGCCATTCTTCATGTAGGCCAGGACGATTTCGTTGGCGCCGAAGCTCTGCTTGCCGGCCAGGTAGAAGGCGTTACGCTTGACCTCGACCTCGCCGCCGGCGCTCAGGCCCAGCTTGCCCTTGAAGTTGTCGTACATGAAGGACACCTTGGTGCTCGGGCTGAGGTCGTAGGAAGCGCCGAGCAGCCAGTTGGTATGGTTCTGGTCGCCGCTAAAGGGGGCGCCCGCGCCGCCGATCGCGCTGATCGCACCGATATCGTTCAGCTTGAGGTAAGCCAGGGAGACGTTGATGGGGCCGTTGGCGTAGTTGGCCGCGGCGTTCCAGCCATACTGATTGCGCTTGTAGCCGGTGCCGGTGGCGGTATTGTCGCGGTTCTCGTTCGGCACGTAGGCGATCACGCCGTTGAAGCCGTTAAACACCGGGGTGACGTAGGCCAGAGCCTGGGAACGGAAAATGGTGCCGACATTGTTGGTGACGCTCTGGCCGCCGCCGACGGCGGTCGACTCACCGAAGTTGTTGGTGGTGCCCAGGGCGCCCTGAGCCACGCCGCCGAGGTTCACGCGGCCGATCATGTTCAGAGAGGAGCCGCTGCCGGTGGCGCCCGGCATCAGGTCGTACTTGGCGGCGGTGGAACGCTGCGGGGTGGAGATGTAGCCGGCGAGGACGGCGCCAAAACCGCCTGACAGGCCGACGAAGGTATCGCGGGTGTTCCAGCCGTTGCCCATGGACTGGCTGTTGGTGGTGGTGCCGCTAGGGCCGTCCAGGGAAATCTGGTTCTCGACCTGGAACATGGCCTTCAGGCCGTTGCCCAGGTCCTCGGTGCCCTTGAAGCCGATCAGGGAGGAGTTGGTGGCGATGCGGGTGCGGGAAGCGTAGCCGGTGCCACTGGAAGCGCCGTTGGCGGAAACCGATTCGAAGGAGCCGTCGGCAACGCCGTAGATGGTGACATTGGATTGGGCGAAGGCGCCGGCCGAAGCCAAGCCGGCAACGGCCAGAGCGATGAGTTTCTTTTGCATGGAATTCTCCAATAGGTTTTTTCACGATAACTTGGGCATTTCCAAGTTCTGATTACTATAGCGGCAAGCTCTTGGCGAGGCGCCAGCTTTTTGCGTCGAGCCAGGCGTCAGGCGCCGATGTGTTGTATTTTTTCCACAACATCAGGCGATCCGAAGCAGCGTTCGGCGGCAGCGTCGACCGACGCCGGATTCAGCCCGATTTTCCGACAAAGGCTGACGAACCGGCGCCGCCGGGACGCATAGTTGCCGCCGGCGTCCTCGGGCACCGGCCGACCGTCCGCCAGCAAGAGGCGCCGCGCCCGCTCCAGGGCGTCGCGTTGTGCGGTCGTCTCGATGCGCACCAGGCGGCGCCTGGCTTTGCCGTAAGACGCGCCGACATCGACACGCAGGAAGTCTCCCGCGTCGGCGCAGCGCAGATCGAGCAGCAGGCATTCGTGCAGGCGCAGCACAAAAAGGAAGGCCAGTTCCAGGCGCGCTGCGAAAGGCAAGCTATGGCGCGCCAGCGCCCACACCGCCGCCTGTTGCCCGGCATCCAGTTCCGCCGCGCCGCCGTCGGAGTGGCGCAGCAGGCGCTCCCGGGCTCCACAGTGGCCGCTCCCGGCCGCCCATTGCCACCACCGCAGGGCCTGCAGCCTGGCATCCAGCCCATCCGCCGCCTGCCGCCAAATTGATTCCGCCAGCAGGAACTGAGCCTGCGGGTGACCCGCTTCCGCCGCCCGGACCAGACAAGTTTCCTGGCGCCCGGAATCCCGCAGGCTGATTCCCCGCAGGCCGTGCAGCACGAACAGGGCCAGGTCGGCTTCCGCCACACCGCCGCCCGCCGCCCTCTCCAGCCAGTGCGCCGCCCGCGGGTAGCTGCGCGGAAACCAGCGTCCGCGCGGAACCGCGTCCCGGCCCAAGCCGTTGATGTAGGACGCGCCCAGGTACAACAAGCCCAGCAGGTAAGCGGCGCGCCCGTGCCCCGCCTCCGCCGCGGACTCGAGCCACGGCCCGGCAGCGCGCTGGTGCTGGCGCAACTGCAGGCATCCCCGCTCGTATGCCCGCTCGGCCGGCACGGCCGAGCCCGGGGCCGGCCAAGCCACTTCGTGCCACTGCAGGGCCAGCCGCGCCGCCTGCTGTTCCGCCGCATTACGCCCGTCGGCGCCCTCCGGCTGCCCGGGGACCTGGCCGAGCCGCCACAGATCGCAGCGACCCGCCCTGTAGTAGTGGCCCGCCAGAACGGTTACCGCTTCCTTGTCGCCGCGCTCGGCGGCCCGCTCCAGCCAGGCCAGGTCCTCGACCGGCGCCCGGCCGAGTGTCGCCAAGCGCCCCAGTTCCACCTGTGCCGGCAGAAACCCCTTCTCGGCCGCGCCACGCAAACGCCGAATGGCCGCTCCGCCAGCGCTCCCGTCCGGCCCGCCGCCGACAGGCCCGAGGGCGCCGGCGAACTCCCAGGCCGCCAGCACCGTGGCGGCAGCGGCGCTACCCGCCTGCGCCGCTTTCTCGAAATACACCCTCGCCCGCAATGGGCTGTCGACCGCATTGGCCGGCACTTTCTCACCGATCAGCCAGGCCGCCTTGTCCGAACCCTGGTCGGCCGCAGCCGAGAGCCAGCGATAAGCGGAAAGCAGGTTGGCCGCGAGCCCTTCGCCCCCTTGATCGCCTTGAGTATCTTCCGTGATGCCATGTCATCGAGCCTGTCTGTGATAAGCAGCGCCTGCGCAAAATTCACGTCGACAAAACCAAACCGACCCGCGTTCACGACCCAGCGCCGAAAAAATACGTTGCAATAGTACAACACAACAAGCCGCGATCGCTGACGGAACCGCCGGCAACGAGAAATCCCTACCACGACGAAGATGAGTTGGACTTGATTCGGGCCACCGACCTGTCGGCGGCCAAGAGGCAATGGTCACGCGTGACGGCGCGCCCGGAAAATTGAACAAAATCGCTCCAAGGGGATGTAAGCCGGAACCCCAGATTTTTCCGTCACCCCAGTTCCAGTCCGGCCACGAGCGCATCCAGGTCGATCAACTTGCCGTCGCTCTGGAAGGTGTAATGCCCGTTCAGCAGGATGTGCCGCCATGCCGCCGGCGACATCTGAGTGATGAGCGCCATCGCCTTGGCATTCCCGCCTGCCTCGTACCTCGTCAGTAGCCGTGACAGAATGGCCGAGTTGTAAAAGATGACCGCGTTGGCGATCAGCCTGGCGCACTGGTTGCTGATTTCGATCTCGATGTCGGTACGCCCGGTCAGTTCCTTCTTGCCACCGACCTGGGAGACGGTCGAGCGTAGCTGGTGATAGGACTCGATGCGGTTCTGCGAGCGGTGTACGTTGCGCTCCAGTTGGGGATCGCGCAGGTAGCGCAGCGTGTAGATGCTGCGGATGAGCTTGTCAAACTCGAACACCGCACGCCGCGTCGGGTTTTGCGCGGTGTAGGTGCACAGCTTGCGGATCAGCGTGCCCTGCGTCATCTCCTTCAGCCCCAGCGTGGCGACGATCTGATCGAGGTTCGGCTTCTCGCCGATGATGAGATCGCGGTCGATTCTCCCGACCGGCCGGATCAGGCACTTCTCGTACAGCGCCGGATCGTCGGCGCAGTACAGTTCCTTCAACTGGTCGTCGAGGTTGGTGAAGCGTGGCTCGAAGCGTGGACCGAACCAGTGCAGGATGGCGAAGTTGGCCTTGTTGACGCTGTGCATGTCGCCGGTGATCGCGGTCGGTACGATATCCGATGTGTTGCGATACCAGACGTCGAATACGTGATGGGCCTCGTAGTCGTGCGCGCCGATCAGGTAGCCGTTGAGCGGCACGTGGTTGCACAGCAGCGTGTAGGCGACCACGCCTTTGCCGCGCCCAAAGTATTTGCGCGAGTAGCGCGCTTTCACGGTCGGCCGTTCGACGCCGAATTTCTGGCCATCGACGGCACCGTACAGCGTGTTGAGGTCGAACGAGTAATACGGGAAGATCGGCAGCGTCGCGATGGCGTTGCTGATGCAGTCGTTGGCCGCGTGCAGCGTTGCGTGGCGCAAATACTGCTGGTAGGCGCTCTCCAGCACGTGGTACGGAATGTCGCTGGTGCGCGCCATGACCTGGTTGCCGTGGTTCATCGCCTGCGCGATGATGACCGCCATTAGGCTGTCGGTGTCGGCCACCTTTTTCGCATAGCGCGGCTGCAAGGGCGTCAGCGCCGACAGAAACTGGCACTGGCCGTTGACGAAGCGGAACACGTCGGCCACGTCGCAGAATGGCAGTTGCTCATAGAACGCCTTGTCGCGGGCCTTCTGGTTCTCGCCCTTGGGCTTGCGCCAAGTCAGCTTCTGCGTATCCTGCTCGTATTCCAGGTGGGTCAGCTTGCCCTGCTTCAGCTCGCGGTTGAACGCCAGCCATTGCGTGTGCAGTTCGGCCGCCAGCGCGTCGAGCTGGGCATCGACCGGCTGCCGCAGGAAGGGGATGTCCATTTGCGCGAGCACGGCGGCCTTCTCGTCCATTGAAACCAACTCGTCGGAGAAATGACGGTGCTGCAAACTGTCGTCGAGGTAGAGTTCACCCGACTGAAAGCGCTTCCTGACCTGGCGGTACAGCCAGAACTCGTAGCGATCGGCATGCAGGCCCGTCGGTTTGCCATCGGTATCGAAGGTCAGCAGGTGCGGCCGCAAGCGTTTCGGCAGCGTGGCCGCCGGACATTCGGCGAGCGGTCGCTGCGACAGGCGCTGCTGTTTGGCGAACACGCCCTTGGTCCAAGCCAGCGCCGCGAGCCACGGGCTGTCCGGATCGGTGCCGGCAAGGTCGAGCGCGACATATAGCGGTCGAAGATGGCGGCGGATACGCTCGGCCAGGCCGTCCACCGCCTGCCAGTGCAGCGCCAGTTTGCTCCCCGGCTTCACACTCATGCGCTGCGCAGTGGTTTGCAGCGTGTCGCGCGGCATGATCTTGTAGGCGCGCTGGCGCACATCGCCGAACGGCGTGGGATCGGGCACGCTGTCGTCGATGTAGAGCGAAAGCAGGCGGCCGACCTGCGGGGTGTCTTGCTGGCGGCGCGTCTGCTCAGCGGCAAAGGACTGCTTTGCGTCAGCACTGCTTTCATCCTCCAACTGCTTCATGTGGTAGGCCATCGCATCGACCAGGTTGTCGGAGAGCTGCCGATAGCGTACCCAGGCATAGCACAGCAAGTAGAGTTGGGTCTGATCGGCCTTCAGGTTGCGCAGGTCATGGACGGTATAGAAGTTCGCCAGGCTCGCGTAGTACAGCAGGTTTTGCTGCGAGATACCCAGCTTGGGCAGCAGCGCCTTGGCGATCCCGTGCAGCGGCTCCAGCGTGGCGCGCTTCCCGCGTTCGCGGGCCATCTGACGCCAGCCGAAATCCTTGGCGTCCTGCTTGAGCGCCGCCAGTTGCGACAGGGTGTCATCGCGCACCAGGAGCTGGGCCAGCGCGGCCCTGGCAGGTTCTTCCAATACTTCGACAAGCAGGCCGCCCAGCCGCCGACGCTCGGCGGACAGGGCTTCGCTGACCAGTTCTTGCAGCGTGGTGTAGCCGGGCCGGATGATTTTGTACTCGTTGAGCCAGACAATCAGCTCGGTGGCCACGAATCCAGGGGCCACGTCGCGGCGCACGATCAGCGCGGCCTGCTGCGCGAGTTGCGGCAGGAAGCCGGCTGCCCACGGCCGGTAGCCGAACAGCTCGGCGACCCGCTCGCGCTGGGTGTAGTGTTCGTGCTTGGTGATCGGCTTGCGCTCGAACGGCTCGCCGTGGAAATAGCGGCTCAGCACGAAGGCGCAATCGTCTTCGACCTCGTTCCAGTCAAAACGGAAGAAGGCGTGCTTGGCTTTGAAATAGCCGATCTGCAAGATGCAATAGACTTGGGTGGGTATGCCGGGCCGGCTGCTGGCGAGCGCCAGTTCGGTTTCGGTCAAGGCCAGGTATTCCAGCCGCTGCGCATCGTCGAGGTCCGGCTGGCCGTACAGGGCCTCCTGCTCGGCGTCGGATAAGACGGTGAGCAGCTTATTCTTGTTGTTCATCGGCCGCCTTTCCCGCGCCACGCCAACCCGCTCGCGTCAGTGTTTCAATCAGCGTAGTGCGCTTGACGTTGAAGTTGCGGCACACCGCCGCCTTGGACATGCCGCCATCGAGCGCGGCGACGATGGCGTCCAGCTTCTCGCCGGTGATCGCCTGCGGCCGCCCGCCGATCCGGCCGCGTTTGCGCGCGGCGGCCAGGCCGGCCACGACGCGCTCCTGGATCAGGGCACGTTCGTACTGCGCGAGCGCGCCGAACACCTGGAACAGGAACTCGCCCGAGGGCGTCGTGGTGTCCAGGTTCTCGGTCAGCGAGCGGAACGCCACCCGCTTATCCTTGAGCGAGGTCACGATGGTGAGCAGGTGCGACAGCGAACGGCCCAGCCGGTCGAGCTTCCACACCACCAGCACGTCGCCGGGCCGGACGAATTCGAGCGCCCGCGCCAGACCGGCGCGGTCATCTTTCGCGCCGGAGGCATGATCCTCGAACAGGTGACGTGGATCGACGCCAGCGGCGAGCAGCGCATCGCGCTGCAAGTCCGTGCTCTGGCGGTCAGAGTCCGACGACACGCGCATGTAGCCGACCAACATAGGCGGATAACCATCAAGAATGGGTTTTCGTATGGTAGCGCCTGGCGACAGAGTTTTCCGCACATTTTTGGGGCCACCAGGAGGTTGGTGCAGGCGACTGTTGCAGATATGTCGTAAAACACTTGTTTAGCGACACCTGCTTTGTGACTGTCGTGCTTGTTGTATTACCTGTACAGGTATAAGCTGCCACCATGGCCGACAACGAAAAACCGCTCGAATGGATCGCGAGCAGCTACAAGGATCTGATGGCGTTGCCGCCCGACGTGCGTCGGCGTTTCGGTTACGCGCTGTCGCTAGCCCAGATGGGCGACCAGGACGACGCGGCCAAAGTGCTCAAGGGCTACGGCGGGGCCGGCGTGCTGGAGGTCGTCGAAGACGATGTCGGTGGCACGTACCGGGCGGTCTACACGGTGAAGTTCGCGGAAGCGGTATTCGTCCTGCACTGCTTCCAGAAGAAGAGCAAGAGCGGGATCGCCACGCCCAAGGTGGACATGGACATCATCCGCGCTCGGCTGAAGGTGGCCGAGGCAATGGCACAGGAGTTACGAAATGGAAAAACGAATCATTGAAGGCGTCGAGGTTCAACGCAGCTCGGGCAACGTCTTCGCCGACCTGGGACTGCCCGACGCCGAAAAGCTGAAGATCAAAACTGGCCTGGTAATCGAGATCAGGAAGGCGATGCGCGCCCTGAGCCTGACGCAACAAGCGGCGGCCAAGCGCATGGGCATCCCGCAACCGAAGGTATCGGGCATGATGCATGGCGACTTCACCAACCTGTCCGAGCGCAAGCTGATGGACTGCCTGAATCGCCTGGGCTACGACATCGAAATCAAGGTGCGACCGGCGGCCGAGCCGATTGGGCACCTGACGCTTGCTACCGCCTGACCGGACGCCCGATGAACGACCGCATCGCTGATGAAAAACGGGGGCATGCATGAGCATGAATGAATTTCGCCGGCTGGCCGCGAAGATCGATCAGCACATGCAGCAGCTTGCCGCCCAGGGCGTCAGCGAGGCACACGCCATCGTCAACCGCATGATGGGTTACGTGCCCGACCTGCACAAGATTTGGGTCGGCACCTCCGACCAGCAGCTCATGGCGTTGTCTCGCGAATATCCTGGGTTTTACCGCTACGCCCACATCATGGAGGAAGCCTCCGAAGCCGAGCGCAACAAGACATCGCGGCCCTATGATGGCCCGGCCGAGTTTTCTGAGGAGCATAAACAACGGGCTACCCAACTGCTGCTCACGGCGGCAACCCTGGAGCGCGGCTATCAAGCATTTCGTGGCAGCGGCAGCCTGCAAGTCTTCCAGCAGCAAGTCAACGAACTGGGTCGGCTGCATCGGCAATGGCTGGCCGAACTGGACAGCTTCAAAGACTCGCTACGCGCCCAGGGCGCGGAAGCCAAGACATTGGAGTACATAAACGAAGCGTTCGGACACCTTGCCGAACGCATCAAGCAGCTTGCCGGCTGATCGTCGGAGCGGGTGACGAAATTCTCGGCGGTACCGGCTTGCAATCCAGTGCAATGGCGTCGCTTCCACAAAGCCGCTAACGACGAAGATGGGCGTGGCCAGGGACGCTCATCTTCGTTCAGTCGCGACGGATATCTTCCAATCAGTGGGAATGTCCGCCGCTGCTCGCACCGCCTCCGTAACCTCCGCTATAGCTGCCGTTGCCGGCGCAGCCGCTAAGCGCGATGGCTATCACCGCTGCGGCAACGATCAATATCTTTTTGGGCATTTTTTCTCCTTAATTGACAAGTGAATTGATGGATAAAAGGGGAATTACAAACAGGTAGGGGCTGGGTTATGCCAATCTTCGCCGGATCAGACCGGTAACCCCGCCTCGTTGAATACGCCCTCGAACAACACCGAACTGAGGTAGCGCTCGCCGGAATCCGGCAAGATGACGACGATGGTCTTGCCGGCGTTTTCCCGCCGCTGCGCCAGGCGGCTGGCGACGGCCACTGCGGCGCCGCTGGAAATACCGGAGATGATGCCCTCCTCGCGCGCCAGGCGCCTTGCGTAGGCGACAGCCTCCTCGTTGCTGACCTGTTCGATGGCATCGATCAACGAGAGGTCAAGCACCTGCGGTACGAAGCCGGCGCCGATGCCCTGAATCTTGTGCGGCCCCGGTTTAACCGGCTCGCCATTGCGCGTCTGGGTCAGCACCGGGCTGGCCGACGGCTCGACCGCCACCGACCACAGCTTGGCGCCGCGCGTCTTCTTGAAGTAGCGGGAAACGCCGGTGATGGTGCCACCAGTACCGACACCTGAAACGAAGATGTCGACCTTGCCGTCGGTGTCGATCCAGATTTCCGGCCCGGTGGTCGATTCATGAATGGCTGGATTGGCCGGGTTCTTGAACTGCTGCAGCAGGACATACTTACCGGGATCGGAGGCGGCGATCTCCTCGGCCTTGGCGATGGCTCCACCCATGCCTTTAGTGCCTTCGGTCAGGACCAGCTTGGCGCCGTAGGCAGCAAGGAGCTTTCTGCGCTCGAGACTCATGGTCTCGGGCATAGTCAGCGTGAGCGGGATGCCGTAGACGGCAGCGACGAAGGCGAGCGCAATGCCGGTATTGCCGCTGGTTGGTTCCACCAGTTCCTTGCCCGGGCCGAGGAGACCACGTATCTCAGCATCCCAGACCATCGCGGCACCGATACGGCACTTGACCGAATAGGCCGGATTGCGCCCCTCGATTTTGGCGAGTACGGTAGCTGGCGCCCCGTCGGTAACGCGGTTGAGGCGAACAAGGGGAGTACGCCCGATGGAGCGAGAATTATCGGAAAACCAGTTACTCATGGACTTCATTGGCAGGTGAGCGATCAATTTCTAAATTGCCCGCCATTGGCAAGGCACAGTCTGGTTATTTAGCCCCCACGGGGGTCTAGGTTAGCGACAACAATTTGGTTGCGGCCCGGTCGTTTTCATCGGCCGTCGAAATCACTTTCATCTGCATCTCGAATTGCCGGGCCACGGAAATCATGGAAACCATCTCCGCCGCCATGTCGACATTGCTGCCCTCCAAAAAGCCGGAAACGACCGTGACGTTTCCAGTCCCCATATCCTCGGCCATGCCGGGCTGCAGGCGAAATAAGCCGTCGTCGCCCCGCGCCAGGGCATGCTCGGGGGGATTGACCAATTTGATGCGGCCCACGACCGACACGGTGTTCGGCGTTCCGAATCGCGGGACGGCAGAAACCGTGCCATCCGGAGCAATGGCGACTTCCGTATCCGGCGGGACGGTGATGGGGCCGTTTTCCCCCTGGATCGGAATGCCGCTGTTGGTTTGCAGGAGACCGTTCGCACTGATGGCTAGATTGCCGTTCCGGGTATAGGCTTCGCGCCCGTCCGGCGTTAGCAATGCAATGAACCCCTGTCCCTGCACGGCAATATCCAGGGGCCGCCCGGTCTCCTGGAGAGTGCCCGGTGTGAAGTCGCTCATCACGCTGGCGTCGACGACAAAAGCGCGGGTGGGCAGTCCCTCGCCTTCGACCGGCACCGCCCGAAAGGCGTGCATTTCCGCCCGAAATCCGGTGGTCGTTGCATTGGCCATGTTGTTGGCCATCCCGGCCTGTTGCGTCAGTGCATGTGAGGCGCCGGTCATCGCGGTGTATATCACTCGATCCATGAAAAATCCTCAAGCGTTGTTAGCAACGGACACGTGACCCCGAGCGCACCCAAATCAAAGGGGATGTAAAAAATACTCACCCCGCCACAACAGACCGGCACCGGAAAGATGCTCCGACATCAGCGGCCCGAATCCAAACACGAGCGCGATGACCGCCAGTAACAGCAATATTTTCGTCACGCGCCGCTCCATCATTTTGCATTTTCATTAGGGCCAATGCTGGAATCCTAATGATGCCTACCTGTCGACAGGATGACGAATAAATTACATTTGCGGAGCGAGTCAACAGGCCGGCCGCCATGTGTTTCAATCATGCAGGATGTCAGCTTGGTAGGTAGGGAGACGTTTTAGAATCGCAGCTAACCACTGCGCCATGGCTTTGATTCGGCCACCTCGAATCTAAGCTGAGGCAAACTTGAGAGCAAGAAGTAGCAATGCACAGCAGAAAACACCTATTTGGCATTTTGATCCTGTTGATTCCGGCATCGCTTGCACTCGCCGAAGGGCTGCCTGGCGTCATCAGCACGCCCAGCCCGGGTGGCGGCACCACGTACACCCTAACAGGCTGCTGAAATACCGCCCTGCAACTGCAGACGGTGGCATGGAACGGAGTCGTTTTTCGTAAGGCGAAGCGGATTTTCGGTCGTTCGCACGTGTTTTACAGGGATTCCGAGGTGTTTTCCTATCATATTGCCCCCAGCGGACGGATTGCTCCCAAGGAGCGCATGCGCGTCAGGTTGTAGGCGGCCATGGTCAGCACGAACAACTGATCGACCTTCTCCAGTCCGCGCACCATCACCTGGCGTATCGGCCCAATGAACTTGGCCCAGCCGAATCCCTGTTCGATGAGTTTGCGCTTTTGCTGGGAGATCGCGTAACCGTCACTGCCGGCAATGTCGTCCGGCACGGCAGAACGGCGATGGCTGGTGTTCTGCGCCACATGGGGAATGACATTCAGTTCGATGAGTGCCGCAATGAATTCCTGGGCATCGTAGCCCTTGTCCGCGCCGAGGGTGATTTCAGCCGTTTCGCCGGCGACTTGGCGGGCATCGGCGATCAGGGCCTTGGCAACTTCCCGCTCGGCATAGCCATCGGCCGTGGTCACGACCGCACTGGCAATGAGTCCGTGGCGGTTGTCGCTCAAGGTGTGTCCCATGTAGCGCAACTCACTGGCGGTATTGCCCTTGCGGTACAGTCGGGCATCCGGGTCGGTACGTGAGGCGTGGGTGTCATTGCTGCGTGACTGGCCCTTGAAATTGCCGCCGCCTTCATCATCTCCGCCGTCCTTGCGCAGGAAACTCTTGTGTCCCGCCCAAGCCTGGATGAGCGTGCCGTCGACACTGAAATGTTCGCCTGATAGCCAGTTCTGCTTCTCGGCAATGGCCAGTACCGCATTGAAGAGTTCGATCACGGCATCGTGGGCAATCAGGCGTTCGCGATTCTTGGTGAAGACGGTGGGCACCCAGACTGCATCGTCCATCGATAGGCCGATGAACCAGCGAAAGAGCAGGTTGTACTGGGTCTGCTCCATCAATTGCCGTTCCGAGCGAATGCTGTAGAAGATTTGCAGCAGCATGGCACGCAGGAGTTTCTCCGGGGCAATGCTGGGGCGACCGCCTTTGACGTCGGCGGCATACATGCCGCTGAGCAGGGGTTCGATATCCTTGAGCGCCCGATTCACCATCGCCCGGATCGGCCGCAACGGGTGCTGCGCCGGCACAAAGTCGTCCAGGCGACGCATCGTAAACAAACTCTCGGTGAAGGTGTCGGCTCCGCGCATGATCCGCTTTGTGCTCTCGGTAATCTCGGTGAATCTCTATAACGATCAAACCCGCTGTTTCGTCGACAGGATGGGGAAGTATTTCAGCAGCCTGCTAAGCCTCCAGTTGCTGATCTTGATGACAGCGCTGACCTTTATCCCGGCGGCCGTGTTGATGATGACCAGCTTCACGCGCATCATTATTGTCCTGTCGCTGCTGCGCCAGGCGCTAGGCACGCAAACTTCACCGCCGACCCAGGTCATGGTTGGACTGGCGCTGATTCTGAGCGGGTTCGTCATGACTCCCGTCCTGGAAAAGATTTATACGGATGCCTACCTGCCGCTCTCCGAAGAGAAAATCGACATCATGCAGGCTGCCGAGCGCGCATCCGTGCCGACGCGCAGCTTCATGTTGAAGCAAACGCGGGAGAGTGACTTGGCCCTGTTCGCCGACGTCGCCCGTATCGACAAGATCGAGAAACCGGCAGATACGCCCATGCGCATCCTCATTCCAGCATTCTTGATCAGCGAATTGAAAACCGCTTTCCAGATCGGCTTTATCATCTTCATTCCCTTCTTGGTCATCGATATGGTCGTTGCCAGCATTCTGATGTCGCTGGGCATGGTCATGATGTCGCCGGTTGCCGTTTCCCTCCCGTTCAAGATCATGATGTTCGTACTGGTGGACGGCTGGAGTCTTGTTTTGGGTTCGCTGGTTCAAAGCTTCGAAATCTGACCTCAACACGCCGCTGCCCAGGTCGGCCGCACATCATTTCGGGAGCCCAACTCCTGACGGGGGGCAGATGATAGGGAGCGCTATTGTCGAATCCCTATCGCCATTTGCTGCAGGACTGACCGGCGGAAGTCCATGGGCGTGATTCACGCGGAGACTTTGAACGCGAAGGCGGCCGATAACACGACTGCTTGATCTACCCTGTCAGGTGTTGATGCGGAGGATTTGGTAGAGGCCACCAAAGAGCGAGGCTTTGTCGAGCTTCCGGACGGATCGAGTCGCTGGCAGCCAGCTATCTATCTCGTGGTGCCAGAGGTCGGCCGCATAAGGTTCAAGCCGGCAGAGCACCGGGAGCCAGAGATAGCGCAAGGGATGCCACCGAGCAGGGCGGGCAAAATCGACAATGAGCACAACGCCACCGGGCTTTACTACCCGGAAGGCTTCAGCCAAGGTCTGCTCGCGGACAGCCGCCGGTTGCTCGTGCAACAAAAAATACAGCACAACTCGGTCATAACTGGCAGCCGGCAGTCTCAGGTCCGACGAGTCACGCGCCAGGAGGCGAACCGATTCATCCGCCAGCTTGCGGCGCAGGTTTTCCAACTGGACGGGGAGGACGTCGACAACCTCCAGATGGCCGCCGCCGATTTTGACGCGCCGATTGAGATGCTCCGTCAAATTGCCGTAGGCACAGGCGATCTGCAAAGTTTTGCCGGGCAAGGCTTGGCCGAGCGCATTCAGCGCGGCATCGCGCAGTCGGCAGTAGTTGCCCCACAGGATGAGATTGACTAGCCAACGACGTTCGAAGAATCGCACCGCCCACGGTCGCACATACGCCCACCAATAGTGTTTCTCCAGATAGGGCGGAACGGCGGGCGGGCCACCAGCACTCACCCCGGAAAGTTCACTACCACCAGGCTGGCATGCACCTGCGCTATTCGTATCCCTGAAGGCATCCCTCAACTCTCTTGGGTGATGAATATCCATGGTTCCTTCCCTCGTTTTCATATCTCTGGTAAGAAGTATGCTGCGTCACTCAAGCTGACTACCGAATTGCTGCCCAATTATATTTTTGTCATCGACCGGGATGCCGGGGGGACGATGGTATGTTAATTCAACAAGTGATTTCCATCTGACCGACAGTTGGTCAGGTGAGCTGCGGGAAGCGCAAATGGACCCTAACGTCAACGAGCATCTGATCTCTTTTCTGACCAGCTTGGCCATCGGCCTCCTGATCGGGGTCGAGCGTGAACGCGCCGGTTCGGCAATGGGGTTACGAACTTCGGCCTTGGCCGCGCTGTTCGGAACCATCGCCGCCCTCGTCGGCCAAAGCGCCGGGGCGCCCTGGTTTCTCCCTGCCGCCTTGCTGGCCATGACGGGAATCATGGTTTTCGGTCCGACCGGGACCGGGGAGAGCGAGAGCCACGCAGGGCCCACCACACGAATGGCCATCCTCCTTTCGTTTACCCTCGGGACGATGGTTTGGCTCGGCCACGGGCGTTATGCTATTATGCTAGCCATTGCTGCCGCAGCGCTGCTCCATTTCAAGGCCGAACTACGCGGGTTGAGCTCACGGATTACTTCCCGGGACCTGGTGTCGATCCTGCAGTTCGCAGCTCTGAGTTTTATCGTGCTGCCACTCCTGCCCAACGTCGGATATGGGCCTTATGGCGCTTTCAATCCTCATCACGTCTGGCTGATGGTCGTCCTGATTGCCGGCTTGAGCCTGGCCGGCTATTTGGCCATGCGTACGGTCGGAGATCGCTTTGGCCCGCCCTTGCTCGGTCTGCTGGGAGGTCTGGTGTCGAGTACCGCGACTACCCTGGTGTACGCCCGTCATGCCCGCCAGACGCCGACCATGGCGCAGACGTCGACGATCGTCATTCTCATGGCCAATCTGGTCGTGTCCGTGCGCCTGGGCATGATCGCCGTCGCCATCGCGCCCTCCTTGATGGCGACCCTCTGGCCGGTGTTGGTCGGCAACTTGGTGGCAGGCGGCTTGGCGGTACTGTTCGTCTGGCATCGTTCGCGGACAGGGGAATCACTCCTCTTGCCGGAAGTTGCCAATCCGACCGAGTTACGGGTTGCGCTGAGCTTCGGTGCGATGTATGCCATCATCTTGCTTTTGGCCTCGTGGCTGTCCGATTGGGCGGGAACGCGCGGGCTCTACTTGGCGTCCGCCGTGTCCGGGCTGACCGAACTCGATGCCATCGCATTGTCGACCCTGCGCCTGTTTAGGAATGGGAAACTGGGGGCCGAAGTCGCTGCCAACGCGATCGGCCTGGCGATTCTCTCTAACCTGTGCTTCAAGACCGGTCTCCTTGCCTGGGTTGCTGGGCGCGACTTTCTGTTGCGCTGCCTGCCTGGGATGCTGGCTATCGGGATAGGCATTGCAATCGGCATGGGGTGGGTTGGCTATGCTTGACCAGTCGCTCTTGTGGCAATTTCGGCTTACAACTCCTCCTACGGCTCAAAGCGCTATGGCAAACAATTTGGGGAACCTGACCATTGGCCTTTTTGCCAAGGCCGCCGGAGTCAATGTGGAGACGATCCGCTTCTATCAGCGCAAGGGCTTGTTGCCGGAGCCGGACAAGCCTTATGGCAGCGGGCATGAAACGTTCCCTTTTTGCGCGTGGCAGGCGCACACCAGTTCAGACTACACGGCCTCCATCCGTGCCAAGTCGGCCATCTTCTCGCGCACGTCCTTGAGCTTGTGCTCGGCCAGGCTGCTGGCTTCCTCGCAGTGGGTGCCATCGTCGAGTCGCAGCAGCTCGGCAATCTCGTCCAGGCTGAACCCCAGCCGCTGGGCCGACTATTACAAATTTCACCCGAACCACGTCTGCGCCGCCGTAGCGGCGAATGCTGATCGCATCGCTACAGGGCGGAACAAGCCTGGCAGGGGCGGTTCGGGGTTAGCCCGCTAGATGGCGGTTGGATACTCGACTGCTTGCTCTGACGGAAATTTCCAGGGTTCCGGCTTACAACCCCAGGCAGTACCGCGCACCAGCTCGCGCACGTCGAGCTGCAGCATCGTCACTTCCGGCGAGGCTGGCCACGTCCTGGCCACGGTCGACCATCGCCACATCCAACGATGCCCCGAGGGCCCCATCGCCAGTTCCGACGATGACGGCCGCCGCTGGATCTCGCATCGCCACTTCCGACGATGAGATCCACTCTTTGACATTTGAGGGGCCAAGCTGCGGGGGATTCTCCCGGCCGGCGGCCGCGAGAACCGGCTATGTCGTGCTACGCATCGAGCCAGGCGGCCACGGCCGCCCGTCTCGCCCCTGGCGGGCTTCCAGCGCCTTCCCGACGCTCACCGGGCCGGTGGCCCTCGCCGCTAGGCTACGAGGCCCTGGCGGGCCTTTCTGGCCCCTTCTCGGGGCCATAGAGGGCCGGCGCTGCCTGGTCGGCCTTGTGGGCTTCCGCGCCGACAATCCCACCACTGCGCAGATCGACGACGGGCTGGTAGTGCAGTTCAAGCTGCCCGCGCTCGACCGCTTGGGCCAGTTCCGGCGTCGTCCATCCATCCGGCCGGAAAGCGCTCATTCTCTTTCCCTGAATGCCCGCAACGCCCGCGACAGGGACAGAAGGAACAGGCCGGTCAAACCGAGCGCCGCGATGACCCAATGCTCGCCGAGGAAAGCACCGGCGGTTGTGCCGGCCAGCACGACAGCGAGGATGGGCAGGTGGCAGGGGCAAGTCAGCACAGCCAGTCCGCCCCACAGGTAGCCGGTGATCGGTTTGTGCGTCTCGGACGGCAAGCGCTCGGGGTTGTTCATGGCAGACTCTCCGCG